>NZ_JBHWOO010000083.1:0-8165 GCF_043424415.1 Luteococcus sp.
TATGATCCTTGTGTGACTGACCTGACCCCAGACCCGCACCGTCCTTTCGGCGCCAAGGACTGGATCGGCCTGCTGGCCCGCCTGGTGCTCGGCGGGGCCCTGGTCTACGCGGCCAGTACCAAGATCACCAATCTGGACGGCAGCGTCCTGTCGGTGCGGGCCTACCAGTTCCCCTTCCTGTCGTACTCGATGGAGAAGACGATCGGCTACGCCCTGCCCGTCTTTGAGATGGTGCTCGGCGTGCTGATCCTGGTCGGGTTGTTCACGCGCATCGCCGGTGCCGTGGGACTGCTGACCATGCTCGTCTTCATCGCGGGCATCGCCAGCGCCTGGGCACGTGGGCTGTCCATCGACTGCGGCTGTTTCAGCCAGGGCGGGCAGACCGACGACCCCAAGTACCTCACCGAGATCATCCGCGACACCGGCTTCGCGCTCGCGGGCCTGTGGCTCGCGGTGCGGCCACGCACCCCGTTCAGCGTGGACAACTGGCTCTTCCGGCCGATCCCCGCCCCTGGTTTCCACGATTCCGAGTTCGATGACCACCACGACGCTGACGAGGACGCCCTCGTCGGAGAGGACACCCCCCGATGAGCAAGAAGAAGGCCACCGGCGCCAGCGCCGCAAGCCCGGACACCAGCCGCCGCGAGCAGCTGCGCCAGAAGCAGCTGGAGGAGGCCAAGCGCGCCCGCACCATGCGCATCGTCTCCATTGCCGCGGCCGTGCTCGGCCTGCTGCTGATCGCCGTGGTCGCCACCGTCCTGATCCAGAAGAACAAGGACGACAAGACCGTCTCGGCCGCGCAGTCGACCCCGAAGAATGCCAATGCCGACAAGTCCGGCATCAGGGTCTTCCCCGAGGCCAAGCCGAAGGAGGGCGCTCCGACCGTCGCGCTCTACCTGGACTACCAGTGCCCCAACTGCAAGCACCTCGAAGCCCAGATGGGACCCTGGTTCAAGTCGCTGGCCGATAAGGGTGAGATCGACTTCGAGCACCGGACCATGAACTTCATGGACATCAACCTCAAGAACGACGCCTCCACCCGCGCTGCGGTGGCCGCCGCGTGCAGCGACAACCAGGGCGTCTACGAGCAGTTCCACCAGAACATCTTCGCCAACCAGGAGACGCAGGAAATCCCCGGTTCCGAGGGCTACTCCGACCAGCTGCTGCGCGTCGACCTGCCCAGCCAAGTGGGCCTGAGCGGCCAGAAGCTCGCCGACTTCCAGGCCTGCTACGACACCCGCGCCACGAAGGAGTTCATCAAGGGCACCAATGACAAGGCCGCCGAGGCCAAGGTGACCGGCACCCCCGCGATCCACGTCAACGGCAAGGCTGTGGACATGGAGAAGAATGGCGCCCGGATGACCGACGAGCAGGGCCTGCTGGAGGTCATCAAGGAGACTGCCGCCGCCTGATCGGCACCGCTCGACGGACAAGGCCCGGACCGTCTGGTCCGGGCCCTGTCCGCGTCCCGGGGCGGCGGCCGTGTCCGCGGGTTCGCCCCGCCTGCACACCAGTCAGTAGAATCGCGGCCATGACCAACGAGACCACCAGCACCACGTCCGCGACCACACCCGCCTCGGGCCAGGTACCGGACAAGCCGGTGCTGGAGGGCCTCGAGGCCAAGTGGGCCAAGAAGTGGGCCGAGGACAAGACCTACGCCTTCACCCGGCCGAAGATCGACCTGACCGACCCTGCAAGCAGGTCAGCGGGCCGCGCCCAGGTCTTCAGCATCGACACCCCCCCGCCGACCGTTTCCGGATCGCTGCACGTGGGGCACGTGTTCAGCTACACCCACACCGACCTCATCGCCCGCTACCAGCGCATGACCGGCAAGCACGTCTTCTACCCGCTGGGCTGGGACGACAACGGCCTGCCCACCGAGCGCCGCGTGCAGAACTACTACGGCGTGCGCTGCGACCCGTCAGTGGCCTACGACCCCGACTTCACGCCGCCGGCCAAGCCGGACCCGAAGAAGCAGGTGCCGATCAGCCGACGCAACTTCGTCGAGCTGTGCCACGAGCTGACCCAGGTGGACGAGAAGGTCTTCGAGGACCTGTGGCGCAGCGTGGGGCTGTCGGTGGACTGGGACACCCTGTACTCGACGATCTCTCCCGAGACGCAGCGCATCGCCCAGCTGGCCTTCCTCAGGAACCACGAGCGCGGCGAGGCCTACATGAGCGAGGCCCCCACCATGTGGGACGTCACCTTCCAGACCGCCGTCGCACAGGCAGAGCTGGAGGCCCGCGACTACCCCGGCGCCTACCACCGCATCGGCTTCGCCCTGCCCGAGGGCACCCAGGGCGATGCCGAGCTCTTCGCCGACAACAAGGTGTGGATCGAGACCACCCGTCCCGAGCTGCTGCCCTCGGTGTGCGCCCTCATCGCGCACCCCGACGACGAGCGATACCAGCACCTGTTCGGCACCACCGTCACCTCGCCGGTCTTCGGCGTCGAGATCCCGGTGCTGGCCCACTCCGCCGCCGAGAAGGACAAGGGCGCGGGCATCGCGATGTGCTGCACCTTCGGCGACCAGACCGACATCATCTGGTGGCGCGAGCTGCAGCTACCCACCCGCACCATCATCACCCGCGACGGCCGCCTGCAGGCCGAGACCCCCGAGTGGCTGGTCAACACCGACTTCTACGCCGAGCAGATGGCCACCAAGACCACCTTCACCGCGCGCAAGAACATCGTGGAGAAGCTCGCCGAGACCGGCGACATGGACGGCGAGCCCAAGCCCACCCAGCGCATGGCGAACTTCTACGAGAAGGGCGACAAGCCGCTGGAGATCGTCTCCACCCGCCAGTGGTACATCGCCAACGGCGGCCGCGACGAGCAGCTCAAGGCCGACCTGCTGGCACGCGCCGACGAGATCGCCTTCGTCCCGGAACACATGAAGCACCGCTACACCAACTGGGTCGCGGGCCTCAACGGCGACTGGCTGATCAGCCGCCAGCGCTTCTTCGGCGTACCCTTCCCCGTCTGGTACCCCACCGACGCCGACGGCGAGCCCGACTACGAGAACCCGATCGTCGCCGACGCCGCGAGCCTGCCCGTCGACCCCTCCAGCGACGTGCCCGAGGGCTACTCGGACGAGCAGCGCAACCAGCCCCATGGATTCGTCGCCGACCCCGACGTGATGGACACCTGGGCGACGAGCTCGCTGAGCCCCGAGCTGGTGACCGGCTGGGAGCGTGACGAGGAGCTGTTCCACCTCACCTTCCCGATGGACATCGCCCCGCAGGCCCACGACATCATCCGCACCTGGTTGTTCAGCCGCGTGGTGCGCGCCCACCACGAGTTCGGCACGGTGCCGTGGAAGCGCGCCACCATCTCGGGCTTCGTCGTCGACCCCGACCGCAAGAAGATGAGCAAGTCCAAGGGCAATGTGGTGGTCCCGACCGAGATCCTGGACAAGTTCGGCGCCGACGCCGTCCGCTGGCGCGCCGCGATGGCCCGCCCGGGCATGGACTCCCCCTTCGACGAGACCCAGATGAAGGTGGGCCGTCGCCTGGCGATGAAGGTGCTCAACGCCTCCAAGTTCGTCCTCGGCATGAGCGGTGACGGCAAGGGCGAAGTCACCCATCCCCTCGACCTGGCGATGTTGGCCAGCCTGTCCGGTGTGGTTGGACAGGCCACCCAGAGCTTCGAGAAGTTCGACTACACCGGGGCGCTGGAGGCGACCGAGACCTTCTTCTGGGCCTTCTGTGACGACTACCTGGAGACGGTCAAGGAGCGCGCCTACGGCGCCCAGGGCGACGAGGCCGCCGCCAGCGCACAGGCCGCTCTACGCCTGGCACTCGACGTGATGTTGCGCCTGTTCGCGCCCTTCCTGCCCTTCGTCACCGAGGAGGCCTGGAGCTGGTTCGCCCCCGGTTCGGTGCACCACGCCACCTGGCCGACGGCCGAGGAGCTGCCCACCGGCGGCGACGCGGCGCTGCTCGATGAGCTTGCCACCGTGCTGATCGCCCTGCGCGGGGCGAAGAGTGCGGCCAAGGTGAGCATGAAGACCGAGATCGAGCGTGCCCAGTTCAGCGGCACCGCCGCCGTGGTGGAGGCCCTGCAGTCCGCCGAGGGTGACCTGCGGGCCGTCGGACGCATCACCGGCGAGGTGCTGTGGGTGAAGCAGGACGGACCCACCACGGTGGCCGTCGAGCTCGGCGAACCCGCCACCAAGCAGCCGAAGAACTGATCCGGACACGAGAACACCAGGGAGCCGTCCAGTGACCATCACCAGCATCGCGATCGACCTGGACGGCACCCTGTTCACCCAGGAACGCGACTACGACCGTGCCCGCTTCGCGCGAATGCTCGAGGCCTGTGAACAGCGCGACATCCGGGTGGTGATCGCCAGCGGCCGCCAGCACCTGAGCATGCGCACCATGTTCGACGAGCCCGACCGGCTTGCCTTCGTGGGCGACAACGGCTCGATGGTCATCGACCGTGACAACGAGCCGGTGCACGCCGCCGTGCTGGATGACGACGTGGTGCGCCGGGCGGTGGAGCTGCTCGACCAGCACCCCGAGATGTTCACCGTCGCCAGCGGACCCGAGGGCGGCTGGATCCAGCTGGCGGCGCCGCAGCTGATGCACGACATCATGGACACCGCCTATGTGAACCTGGCGCGTGTGGAGAGCCTGCGGGAGATCGACGGGCCGGTGAGCAAGTTCGCGCTGGTCACCCATGATGGCCAGGCCGAGCGGCTGGCCGCCGAGCTCAGCCAGGCTCTCGACGGCGCCGTCGTGCCGGTCACCACCGGGCACCGGGGCATCGACCTGATCGACCCGCGCCGCCACAAGGCCGACGGGCTCGGTTACCTGATGAGGCGATGGGACCGCCGTTTCGAGGACATGGTGGCCTTCGGCGACTCCGGCAATGACGTGGAGATGCTGCGGGCCGCCGGCACCAGCTATGCCATGGCCGAGGCCCAGAAGGTGGCGGTCGAGGCCGCGGACCGGCGTGCACCCAGCGGGGCTGAGTCGGGCGTGATGGTGGTCATGGAGGAGCTGCTCGGTCTCTGAGTCCCCCGGGCCCCGTACCCACAGGGAGTCGTCGCTCAACCCGCCTGCTGGCAGGTGCAGTCCTCGCAGATGCAGTCGGTGCAAAGGCACTCGCCGCCGGTGTGGCAGGGACAGATGTGCGCCTCGGCGACGCCGATCAGCAGCGCAGAGATGTCGCGCACGGGCTCGCCCGCCAAGACCTGACGATGCGCGCGTGCCGTCTCGTACCAGGCCGAGCAGCTCGTGCAGGCCAGCAGGTGGGAGTCCACCTCCACCCTTGCGATGGCGGGATCCTCTCCGTCGAGCATGGCAGACAGCGACTCGCGCCATCGCTGTGGCTCGCGGCAGGTCTCCATGCGCGCAGACTAACGCACCCGAGCCGATGCCCGGTAGCATCCGGGCCATGGTGAAGGCAGTCAGACCGGCGCGCGACGAGGCCCTCGATACCCGCGTCACCGGTCTGGCCCTAGATGCCGCGGCCGGGGACAGGCCCGCACTGGGCGAATTCATCCGGCTGACCCAGCCGGACGTGACCCGCTTCCTGCGCCACCTGGCCGGGGACGCCTCGGTCGAGGACCTGGCCCAGGACACCTACGTGCGTGCCATGGATGCGCTGCCCGGCTTCGAGGGACGCTCCAGCGCGCGCACCTGGCTGCTGACGATCGCGCGGCGGGTGGTGGCCGACCAGGTGCGGCGTGAGGTGGCCCGTCCGCAGACCCCGCGGGAGCCGTCGTGGATCACCGAGCACGGCCGCAGTGTTGGGGATTCCAGCCTGAAGGTGGAGCTCGACCAGGTGCTGGCGGGGCTGGAGCCGGGACGCCGCGAGGCCTTCGTCCTCACCCAGGTGCTCGGCTACGACTACCAGCAGGCCGCCGACGTGTGCGGGGTTCGGATCGGAACCATCCGTTCGCGCGTCTCCCGCGCCCGCGCCGACCTCGTGGCGGCCCTTGCCCCCGCGGGCAGTGACGGCGCGCTGGTGCTGCGGGACGTGGAAAGGGCCGGCTGATGCCGTCCTTCCGGGTGGAGCTCGAGGTGCTGGGCCTTCGTCCGGGGAACCGGCCCGAGGCCGTCATGGACGGCGCCGTGAGCGCCATCAGCGAGAACTTCCACGTCGACGACCGCCAGATCGACGTCGTGGCCCAGACGCCCCGGATCAGGGTGCGCTTCACCGTGCCCGACAGCTCCGACGCCGAGGAGACCGAGCTGGCCGTGATGGCCGCCGAGGCTGCCACCGAGGCGGTGGAACAGGTGGCGGTCACCGGGCGCCGCTGGGTGCTTCGCCGACAGGGTGGCCGCTGGCTGCCGGCAGGCTGAACCCTGCCGGCAGCCAACCCGCCGGTCAGGGCCTCAGTCGCAGTTGGCGCACTCGCCGGTCAGCGACATCTGCATGAAGCAGTTGGGGCAGACATTTCCCTGCAACGGCTCGGGCTTCTTCTTGACGGTACGCGTCGCCTTGGCCGGCGGCACCTTCCCGACGACCGTGGCGCGACCGCTGGTGGCGGCCAGTGCGGCGGTGGGGGCGGTCCGGGTCCCACCCCAGCGGGCAAAGCAGGCCCGTCGCTGCTCGAGGGCGTGCTCCTCGCGGTGCTCGGCGTCCACGTCCACCCTCGCGAAGCGAAGGATCTCGTCATAGGCGGGTCCGACATTGCCGTCGCGGCGCACCGCCACGGCGGTCAGCAGGGGCAGGTCCTCCGCGGCGCACTTGCGGGCGACCATGCCCAGCAGTGGTCCGATCCACTTGGAGGTGGGCTGCTTGGTCTGGATTCCTGATCGCTGCTGGACCAGTCGTGCCAGCTGGCCGTACTCGACAGTCTTGTGTGCCGATGCTGCTTCCATCAACACTTCATGCGCCGCCTGGGCCC
Source organism: Luteococcus sp. (assembly GCF_043424415.1). Lineage (NCBI taxonomy): Bacteria > Bacillati > Actinomycetota > Actinomycetes > Propionibacteriales > Propionibacteriaceae > Luteococcus > Luteococcus sp. Next base: position 6,863 of record NZ_JBHWOO010000083.1, read on the forward strand.
ACGCCTTGACGGCGCTAACCTGGTCGACGAAGTCCCCACTGTCACGTACTGGCATCTGATCCCCTCATCACACGGCAACGAGCCCTCCACGAGGGCCGGAGGAAGTCTACTCACTCCCCCGGGCCGCTCCGCACCATGCTTTCCCATCGCAGTGCGGCCACCTGACCCAGGCCTGCCGGGACCGGACGATGCCCGGAGAACCACCCCAAGGGGTGGTGATTGTGCAGGCGATTTCGCCGTGGGCGCACGGAAACACTCTCTGGGCGAAATCACTTGTCACGGCGAAATCTGCCCGGCTAGCTTCGTAGATGTCCGAAGTGATTCGAAGAAATGGCCGCAGGCCTTTCTCGCACGAAAGGCCCGCAGGGCCGGAACAGGAACGAACCATGACTGACAACACCGCGAACAACAACTTCGACTACGACCGCTACTACGGAACCGTCATCGACTCCGAGGGCAACAAGGTCGGCGATGTCGGCCAGGTCTACCTGGATGACGCCACCGGTCGCCCCGAGTGGGTCACCGTCCGCACCGGTCTGTTCGGCATGAAGGAGACCTTCGTTCCGCTGCAGGGCGAGAACGTCTCCAACGGAGAGATCCACGTGCCCTACACCAAGGACCAGATCAAGGGCGCCCCAAGCATTGATCCCGAGGGCCACATCACCGAGGCAGAAGAGGCCGAGCTGTACCGCTACTACAGCATCAAGCAGGACCTGGGCGCCTACGAGGGTCGCGACGCCGTGGCCACCGACCGCGTCGGCACCGACCGCGTGGCCACCGACCGTGTCGACACCGACCGCGACGCCAACCTCGAGGGCGACATCATTCGCCACGAGGAGCGCCTCAACGTTGGCAGGGAAGAGGTCGAGACCGGCCGCGTGCACATCCGCAAGCACGTCGTGAACGAGCAGCAGAGCGTCCAGGTGCCCGTGGAGCGCGAGGAGCTGCGCGTCGAGCGCACCCCGATCGCCGACGGTGAGGTCGTCCGCGGTGGCCGCCTCGAGGAGGGCGAGACCGAGGTCGTGCTGCACGAGGAGCGCCCCGTCGTCTCCAAGGAGACTGTCGGTGTCGAGAAGGTGAGCGTCGGCAAGGAGACCGTCGTCGAGAACGAGACCGTCACCGCCAATGTGGCCAAGGAGCAGATTGAGGTTGACCGTGATGTCAACGAGGTCCGCGATGACCGCTCCGTCGCCGACAAGGTGAAGGACAAGCTGGATCGTGACAACGACGGCAAGATCGGCTGAACAAGCCCGTCACTCCGATGACCCAGGTCATCACAGCAGGGGAAGGCCCCGAGCCTGAC
>NZ_JBHWOO010000084.1:0-5060 GCF_043424415.1 Luteococcus sp.
CGAAGTTGATCGGCAGCGTGAGCACGATGGTGATCAGCTGCGCCCAGTAGGCGCGGTCGCGCAGCCCCTGGCTGCCGTCGAAGACCGACGAGGGCAGGTAGAACATGCTGGTCGGGTTCGTCAGGGCGGTCTTGATCAGCAAGCCGACCGCCGCCGCCACGGAACCGACGGCGAAGAAGGGCCAGAACTCGCGCCAGTAGCTGCGCCGGTGCTCCCGCTTGAAGGTCCACGAACGGTTCAGCTGGAAGTTCCAGAAATTGGCGACCCCGAAGGCGCCGATCCACACCACGTGCGTGAAGCGCAGGGCGTGACGCTCGGTGAGGAAGACCAGGGGGTCATTGTCGTGGGCGGTGCCCCCGTGCAACTTGGTCATGATGACGGCCACCACCATGTTGACCACGACACCCGAGCCGCCGACCATGCCGAACTTGATGAACTGGCGCAGGTGGCGTCGTCCGCGCTGAAGGCGCGACTCGCCGCTGGAGGTGGTCTCGGGGATGTGGCTCACAATCATGAAAGTTTACCCGCGTCAGTCCCTTCCAGCTGCCTTGCCACCCCCGACAGGCCGACGGAACTGCCGGACCAGGACCAGGGTCGTCAGCACGAGCGCTGCCGATTTGGCGGCCACGACGGAGGCAGTGTGGGTGTCGTACAGGGTGGTGTCCACCTGGCTGGCTGCCGCCAGTACCAGGTTGCTCGCCGCGTGCACCGCGCTGGGCACCGCAAGGCCTTGGCTGGCTCAGGCAAGGATGGCAAAGCACGTACCGGAGATGAGGTGGTTTGCCCACTCGACGATGCTGCCGGGGTTGTGGACAAATGCGAAGACCGGAACCACCAGCCCATAGGCAAGTACGGGTGATGTCACCCACCTGCCGAGCAACTGGGGCAACCAGGCACGACAGATGAGTTCCTCCGCCAGGGCGCCCAGCGGAATGGTGAAGGCCGCCGCCGCGAGCACAGTCACCCCGGTCTGGACGGGGGCGGCCTCGATCCGACCAGCAGTGCCACGCAGAGGATCAGCAGGGTCATCACACCTGCCGTGAGCGAGGCTGCGCGCCAGAAGACAGGCCAGTCGAAGCAAGGTACGACACCCATCAACTGCACGGCGGGACGTCGCTCACCCCATCGCACTGCCAGCGGCAGCGCCAGCAGGGCGACACCCATGGAACCGAAGGCAAGCAGGTCGTCGGCACGCGCGCCCAGTCCCGCGCGCAGGCCTTCAGTCACGGCCACGAAGAGCAGTGCGAAGACCACGAGGAAGGGGGCGAGTTCGGTCAAGGAATGCCACCAGGTGCTGTTGCCAGTGCGCCGGGCCAGGAGGTGGAAGGGTGCAGTCTGTTCGAGCGGTCGTGCAGTCACCGTGCGACCATAACAAGCAGCTCGTGGGGCAGGTATCCAGCGGAAAAGTGCCCCATCGCTCGTGCAACGTGCTCACCGCTCCCCCGCTCTGGACCTCCTGCTCTGGGCTCCCGTGCCCTGGAACCTGGCGGGGTGCCCGCGCAGCCGCTGGCAGTTGGGGCAGTAGTGGCTGGAGCGGTTCATGAACTGCTCTCGCATGATGCCGGTGCCGCAGCGCGGACACGGACGGTCGGTCTGTCCGTAGGCATTCAGCGAACGGTCGAAATAGCCCGACTACATGACTTTGTTGCGCTCACATGGCCGATGAGTGCCGGAATGTGCCGATCTTCGTTCACGAGCTACAGAAGCAGCAACATCACGCCGTCGCCCTCACGGCCAGCAACGACCTCGAATCCGAGAGAGCCGTAGAGCTGCTTGGCGAAATTGTCAGGCTCCACGGACAGGCTGATCTGGCCAAGTCCCCGAGCCTTTGCCTCGGAGACAAGCGCTTGAAGCAGGCGGCGCCCCAGACCTTGGCCTCTGGCATCGCGTGACACCCACAGGCTTGCCTCAGGCGTCTGCTCATCGACGAAACCGTACCCGGGGTCATCCGCCGGCAGGAACTGGGCCCAGCAGACCCCGATCGGGTTTCCACCGACCTCCGCGACGACGCCGAAGTCGCCACGCTCAGGGCGAATGGTCACGTAGTGCGAGAATTCTGGACGGGCCAGAACGTCATCCATCGTGAAACGCTCGCCGCACCAGTTCATATTGCCCAAGGTCGCACGCTGCAGCAACGACGTCTCTTCAGATCGAAGCGGTCGCAACCCAAGGGCCATCATGGCGCGATCCTATCACTGCGATCACCTGAGCCGCTGGCACCGCGGACAGAAGGTGGAACTCCGATTGGTGAACTGGACGCGCACCATGGTCGTCCCGCAACGGGTGCAGGGCAGGCCCTCACGCCCGTAGGCGTTCAGCGAACGGTCGAAATAGCCGGACTTCATGACTTTGTGACGCTGACAGGTGCCGGTGAGTACCGGACTGTGCCGATCTCTCAGGTCGCTCGTCATAGTCTGCTCTCATGACTGATACCGGCGGCTAGACCCAGGGCGGTGAGCGCATGCCTCGCGGGCATTCCGTGCCGGTACGGCGGCCGGGCGAGACCGACGGGCGCCATGGCCAGTCTCGTTGCGGACGGATTGGCCATTCCGGTCTGTGCTGAGGTACTCGCCGGCCCGCCCCCCGCGCCCACCCGCCGAGATCGTTGGCGGCGACGGGGATGACGTGCTGGCCGGCCGCGCGAAGGTTGTGTGCGACGACGGAACAGACGTCACCGAGCAGTTCGTCCGCGGGGCACGCCTGGCCGCAGAGTCACTGGTCACCCGTGGCATCACCCGTGTCACGCTCCAGGCTCTCAGCCCGACATGCGGTTGCGGGCAGATCCACGACGGCACCCATACCGGGGCTCAACGGCCCGGGGACGGCGTTTTCGCGGCAGAGCTAGAGCGGCGAGGCATTGCTGTTGAGGCGCTTCGAGGGGACCGACCGGAGTCGGGCGAAAGTATCTGACCGCGCCCTATGCGTCAGTGCACACGCTGACATCTCGGGCACCGAGTGAAGCTCCGATTCGTGAACTGCTCGCGCTCCATCGGCGTCCTGCAACACCTCCAGGCAGACCCTCGGGGCCGCTGCCGCCCCGCCATGTCGCGTCAAAGCCATGACGTGTGCCCTGCGGCCTCATAATGGCTGGGTGCCTCCGATTGCCGCCATCCTGGCCTTCGCATTGTCCGTGCTACCTCTTGTGTTGACGCCTGGCGCCAGCTTCACCCTGGTCAGCGCCCGAAGCCTTGCCGGCGACAGACGTGGGGCAGGGTTGGTGATCCTCGGCACGGCGTGCGGCATCGTCGTGCATGCCATCTTGGCAGGTATGGGTTTGGCAGCGGTGGTCCTGCGATCGGCTGAGCTCTACCGGTGGATTCGCCTCATCGGGGCCCTGTATCTCATCGGCCTGGGCCTGTCGCTCATCTGGAAGTCGTACCGAGGCCACGGCGATACATCCCCAACTCCGCCTCCGCGTGCGTTTGCATCGCTCAGGTCGACGTTGCTGGGGGCGCTTGTCGCCAACGTCCTCAACGTCAAGGCCGCCACGATCTACCTGACCTTGGCGCCTCAGTTCATCTCCTCCTCACAGGTGGGCATCTGGTCGATGCTCATGCTTGCTGCTGCCCACATCGTCGTGATGCTGGCGTGGCTCGGTCTGTGGACGGCTGGTCTCACCGAGTTCTCTGGGCGGCTTGACCCGCGTCGCTGGACCCGTCGTATCGACGTCGCGGGGGGCGCGGTGCTCGTCGGCCTGGGGACGCGCAGCGCCATCCAGGTCAGATAAGGAGCCTCAGCGAATCTCGCGGCCTCCCCGCTGAACACGGAGCATCCAAGCGCCGTCGAATGTGTTGTAGACGACACGGGTGTGCTGGCGATCGACGGACGCCTGGAAGAACTCCACCTGCGAAGGCACCAGACGCCACAGCCGCCAGTCCCCCGGCGCCACACTCGCCCGGGCGGTTTGGCTCCTCGCCGCCAGGTCCGCGTCGCACTCGGCGGGAGTCGCCTCGAACACCCGGCCTCTGACCCGAACGGCCCGCATGATGGGCTGCCAGTACACGTCGATCGCGGCAACCGGATTCACAGCAAGCTGCCGACCTTTCGTCGATGACGCCGTGCCAGCAAAGGCCCAGCCACGCTCGTCGACGTCCTTAAGAATCAACGTGCGAGCGTCGGGGACCCCGACCGCGTCGACTGTGGCCAGGCTCACCGCGTGCGGCTCCTGCACCCCAAACTCCAGCGCGGTCTCGAGCCAGGACCGGAACAACACAACGGGATCGTGCGGCAGTGTCTCCACGTTGAGCTCCAGGGCGCGACCCGAGAGGGAAGGGATCCGGCGGAGCTGATCAGCCATCGTCATGGTGCCACGTTAGCCGCAGGACACGCCCGTCCCCGCAATCGCTGGCACCTCGGGCACCGCGTGGAGCTCCGGTTCGTGAACTGCTCGCGCACCATCGGCGTCCCGCATCGCTTGCAGGGAAGGCCCTCCCGGCCGTAGGCATCCAAACTTCTGTCGAAGTACCCCGACTCACCGTTGACCTTGACGTAGAGCGCGTCGAAGCTGGTGCCGCCCTGCCCGAGCGCCTCGGCCATGACGGTGCGGGCCGCCTCCAGCACGCCGACGGCCTGGGCGCGGGTGAGCTTCTCGGTGGGGTGCTCGGGATGGATCTGGGCCAGCCACAGCGCCTCGTCGGCGTAGATGTTGCCGATGCCGCTGACCAGGGCCTGGTCGAGCAGGGCCCGCTTGACGGTGGTGCGCTTTCGACGCAGGCGCTGTGCGACATCGGCAAGGTCGAAGTGCTCGTCGAAGGGGTCGAGTGCGATGTGCGCGATCTCGGCGGGGAGCTCTGCACCGCCGGGGCTGAGCTGGAGCCCGCCGAACATCCGCTGGTCGACGAAGCGCAGCTGTTCCTGGCCGCCGTCCAGGTCGAACAGGACGCGGGTGTTGCGCAGCAGCGGCGCGTCGGGGCGGTCGACACGGAACTGGCCGCTCATGCCCAGGTGGGCCAGGACCGCGTCCCCGTCGTTCAGGGGGAACCACAGGTACTTCCCGCGACGGCGCGGGGCGGCAAAGGTACGTCCGGTCAGGGTGAGCTCAAAGTCGCGCGGACCCACCA
>NZ_JBHWOO010000085.1:0-12676 GCF_043424415.1 Luteococcus sp.
TCGTCCAACTGCGCCATAGCCCCAAAGGTCTTGCTCTTGGGTACTGCTTTCACTGCTGCCGGTCGTGCTTCGAGTACCGCGGTACTCAGTGGAGCTAAGGGGATTCGAACCCCTGGCCTCTTCCATGCCATGGAAGCGCGCTACCAACTGCGCCATAGCCCCAGATGGGAGTCGATTTGGCACCTTCCGGCGCCTGACGACTGGTGAAACTTTACACTCCCACAACGGGTGGCGCAACTTGGGCCACCCGGTTGTAGGCCTCCAGCCGCCACGGGCGACCAGCGCCCCGCACCAGCACCGACCAGCCACAATTGGAGACCGGCCCGAGCTGCCAGCTGTGCGCGAAGTCCCATCCCAACAGGTAGCCCGTGGCCATCCGGAGGGCCAGGCCGTGGGAGGCCACCAGCACGGTGCTGCCCTCATGGCGACCGGCAAGTTCCTCAAGGGCAGCGCGCATCCGCAGGCCGACCTCGTGCGAGGTCTCCCCTTCGCTCGAACGGCGAAAGTCGCGCCCCTCCCGCAGGGCCTCGGCGAAGGACGGGTCGCGCTCGGCCATCTCGGCGCCGGTCAGGCCACCCCAGCTGCCCACGTTGATCTCGCGCAGCCGCTCGTCCAGCCCCACCGGGAGCCCGAACAACTGCCCCACCGTCTCGGCGGTCTCACGTGCCCGCTGAAGGTCAGAGGAGTAGATCACCTCGGGCGCCAGCTGCGCCACCTGCGGCGCGGCGAGGGCAGCCTGCTCCCGGCCCGTCTGGTTCATGCCCACGTCGAGCTGGCCCTGGAAGCGACCCTCGACATTCCAGTCGGTCTGTCCGTGGCGCAGCAGCACGAGCCGGGTGACCGGCCCGGTGTCGTGCACGATGCTCGAGGTCACCCTGCTCAGTCCTGCTCAGTCCTGCTCGGGCTGGTCGAGGTCGAGGTCGATCCGGGGGCAGTCCTTCCACAGCCGTTCCAGTGAGTAGAGCTCACGCTCCTCGGTGTGCTGCACGTGCACCACCACGTCGAGGTAGTCCAGGAGCACCCACCGGTTCTCCCGGTCGCCCTCGCGGCGGGTCGGCCTCACCTGCTGCTCCAGCAACTTCTCCTCGACACCGTCGACGATGGCGCCCACCTGGCGCTCATTGGGGGCACTGGCCACCAGGAAGATGTCGGTGATGGCCAGCTGCTCGCTCACGTCGAAGGCGACGATGTCACTGCCGAGCTTGTCCGCCGCCGCCTGGGCGGCGATCCTTGCGGTGCTGATGGCCTGGTCGGTTGCGCTCACGCGGGCTCCTCGTCCTTCTTCAGTCGTTCGATCTCACGAGCGGCGCGCTCGCCGAGCTCGTCGGGGGTGGCACCGGTGTCGATGGGCTCGGGCCGGGCCTGCGTCGCTGCGTAGAGACCACGCTTGACGATGTACTGCACGATGCCGTCGGGCACCAGGTACCAGATGGGAAGCCCCTCGCCGATGCGCTTGCGGCAGTCGGTGGAGCTGATCGCCATCGCGGGGACCTCCAGCAGGGTGACCTTGTCATCGGGCAGGTGGGAGATGTCCTCCTCGCCCAGGGCCACGCCTGGACGGCTCACGCCGATGAAGTGCGCCAGCGTGAACAGCTCGTCGACACCACGCCAGGTGAGGATCTTGGCCAGGGCATCAGCGCCGGTGATGAAGAACAGGTCCACCTGGTCGCCGCGCAGCCGGCGAAGGTCGCGCAAGGTGTCGACCGTCACGGTGTCGCCAGGGCGGTCGATGTCCACCCGGGACACGCTGAACTGTGGATTGGAGGCGGTGGCGATCACCGTCATCAGGTACCGGTCCTCCGCCATGGAGACCTCCCGGCCCTTCTTCTGCCACGGCACGCCCGTGGGCACGAAGACCACCTCGTCGAGCCCGAAACGAGCAGCGACCTCGCTGGCGGCCACCAGGTGACCGTGATGGATCGGGTCGAAGGTGCCGCCCATCACCCCCAGCCGCCACCGTCGATCGGTGGGCGCGTGGGCGATGCCGAAGGTCTCGTCAGCCACGCGGCTGATCAGCAGTGGGGGCGATTGCCGCCCACATTCAACAGGAAGGCGAGGGCCACCAGGAACATCACCATCGCGACCGCGCCAGCGATCCACGTGGGCAGGGAGCTTTCAAGCAGAACCATGGACATGGGCAGAAGCCTAGCGGACTCAGGCCCTCACATGCCCCTGTCCTCGCACGACGTACTTGGTGGAGGTCATCTCTGCCAGCGCCATCGGCCCGCGGGCGTGCAGCTTCTGGGTGGAGATGCCGATCTCGGCCCCGAATCCGAACTCGCCACCGTCGACGAAGCGGCTGGAGGCATTGACCAGGACGGCAGCCGCGTCGACCGTGGAGACGAACCGGTCTGCGGTGACAAGGTTGCCCGTGATGATCGTCTCGGAGTGCCCGGAGCTGTGCGCCCGGATGTGGTCAACGGCCTCGTCCACGTCCGCAACGACGCGGGCCGCGAGGTCGAGCGAGAGGTATTCGGCGTCGTACTCCCCCGGCCCGGCGGGCACCACGCCCGGCTCCAGACAGGTGACGGACTCGTCGCCGTGCACGGTGACCCCGGCAGCGGTGAGGGCCTGGACCATCCGCGGGACGAAGGTCTCGGCCACCTTGCGGTGCACCAGCACCGTCTCGAGCGCATTGCACACGCTGGGGCGCTGGGTCTTGGCATTGAGCATGATCCGCAGGGCCATGTCCTGGTCGGCATCCACGTCGACGAACAGGTGGCAGTTGCCGGTGCCGGTCTCGATCACGGGCACCGTCGAACCGGTGACGACCGCCTCGATCAGGCCCGCACCTCCACGGGGGATGAGGACGTCGACCAGCCCGCGGGCGGTCATCATCTCACCGGTCACCTCACGGCCCCCCTCCACCAGGTTGACGGTGTTCGGATCCAGGCCAACCTCTTCCAGCCCGTTGCGCAAGGCCGCCACGACCGTCCGGTTCGACTCCAGCGCCGAGGATGAGCCTCGCAGCAGGGCCGCATTGCCGCTCTTGAGGCAGATGCCGGCAGCATCCGCGGTGACATTGGGGCGCGCCTCATAGATGATGCCCACCACTCCGAGCGGCACCCGCACCTGGCTGATCTGCAGCCCGTCCGGAGTGGAGAAACCGCGCAGCGTCTCACCGATCGGGTCGGCCAGCGCCGCCAGGTCCTGCAGCCCACGCGCCATCGCCTCGAGTCGGGCAGGGTCCAGTGCCAGCCGGTCGAGCATCGACTGCGCCGTGCCAGCAGCCTTGGCACGTTCGAGGTCGGCGGCATTGGCGTCGAGCACCTCGTCCTGGGCGGCCAGCAGGGCCGCGGCCATCGCATGCAGCGCCTGGTCCTTGCGGGATCGGGTGAGGCCGGCCAGGACGTGCGCGGCCTCGCGTGCCGCGCGGGCCTGGTCGTGGAAGTCGCTGTGGCTCATGCAGGGATCCTAGTCGGGCTGGACAGGCACCTCTGGGCTTGGACAGTGTGGTGGACATGCGCCACGACACTGTCCCCGCACGCTTCCTCAGCGAAGCCCAGGTGGAGCACCTGCTGCCCGATCCGCTCATCGCAGTGGCGCTGGCCCGCCGGGCACTGCTCGCGCGCGCCGATGGCACGGCCCAGGTGCCACCCAAGCCGACCATCCAGCTGGCCGGCGCCGGCTTCGCCAATGCCATGCCCGCCGCGATCCTCGAGGAGGGACTCGTGGGGGCCAAGTGGGTCTCCATCGTCCCCGACAACCCGGGCCGTGGCCTCGCCACCGCCCAGGGCCTGCTCTTCCTCGTCGACGCCGGGACCGGTGCGCTGCGCTGCATCATGCAGGCCGGTGCCCTGACCGCGCTGCGCACCGCTGCCGTCACCGGTGCCTGTCTGGACGCCCTCGCGCGTCGTGACGAGACCGTCTGCTTCCTCGGCACCGGCGAGCAGGCACGCTCACACCTGGCGGTCCTGGACGCGCTGGGGTTCACCGACGTGCTGGTCTGGGGGCGTCGCCCCGAGGCACTCGACGAACTCTCCGACTGGGCCGCCAAGACCTTGTCCACGCTGCGCCCCCGCATGGCCACGGACCGCGAAGATGCCGTGGCCGCCTCGTCGGTGCTGGTCACAGGACTGTCCATCGGACTGGAGGGGACCCGCCTCGACCCCGACCTGGTGAGACCGGAAGCACTCCTCCTGCCGCTGGACTACGCCAGCTGCATCGGGCCGGACCTGGCCCGCACGGCCCGGCTCGTCAGTGACGACGTGGAACAGTTCCGTGCACTCGCCCCCACGAAACTCTCGCCGGACTACCCACTGCCCTCGGACTTCACCGGCACGGCCCTGAGCCAGCCCCGCGGCACCGGCAGGTTGCTGTGCCAGAACCTGGGCAATGGCAGCAGCGACCTGGTGATCGCCGGCCACGTGGCATCAGCTGCCGAAGCCGCTGGTGTCGGCACACTACTGCCCTCCTGAGTCGCGCAGGACGGGTCGCAGTGCAACGGTCAGCGAGGACGGCGCAGCACCGCGAGCACGTCGCGGTGCACCACCTCCCGCTCGAACTGGGCTCCCAGGTGCTCGGCGAGCTCCTGGCTGTGGCGTCCGAGCATCTCAGGCAGCTCGTGGCTGCTGAAACCGACCAGGCCACGGGCCACCACCTTGCCCACCGGTGAGACCAGGTCGACCGGGTCGCCGGCCACGAAATCCCCTTCGACGGCCGTGACCCCTGCCGCGAGCAGGGAGGCCTTGCGCTGGGTGACGGCCGCCACCGCGCCCTCGTCGAGCAGCAGCCGGCCCCTGGCACTGGTGGCATGGGCCAGCCACAGCAGGCGGCGCGGCCGAGGCCGGCCGACGGCTGCGAAAACCGTTCCGACATCCTCCCCAGCCAATGCGGGCCTGGCCTGGTCGGCGCGCGCCAGCACAACGGGAATCCCCGCACCAGAGGCGATCCGGGCCGCCTGCAGTTTGGTGGTCATCCCACCACTGCCGATCGACGTGCCGGACTTGTGGGTGTCCACCTCCAGCAGGTCAACGTCGCTGACCTCGACGATGCGCTGCGATCCCGGATCGTCGGGGTGCGCGGTGTAGAGGCCGTCGACATCGCTGAGCAGCACCAGGGCGTCGGCGCGCACCTGCTGGGCCACCAGGGCAGCCAGACGGTCATTGTCACCGAAGGTGATCTCGTGGGTGGCCACGGTGTCGTTCTCGTTGACGATCGGCACCGCCTGGTGGCGCAGCAGGGTCTCCAGCGTGCGGCGGGCATTGCGGTAGGTGTTCATGCGGGTCAGGTCATCGACGGTGAGCAGCACCTGCCCGACCCGCAGGCCGTGCTGGCCGAAGCGCTGGGTGTACTCGTGCATCAACAGCCCTTGGCCCACCGAGGCGGCGGCCTGTTGGGTGGCCAGGTCACGGGGGCGGTGCGTGAGACCGAGCGGGGCCAGGCCGGCGGCGATGGCGCCCGAGCTGATCAGGACGACCTGCGTGCCACGCGCCCGCACGTCCACCAGGGCATCGACCAGTCGCTGGACTCGGCCGGGGTCGATGCCACCCTCGGCGGTGGTCAGGGAGGACGAGCCCACCTTCACCACCACGCGCTGGGCCCCTCGCATGGCCTTGCGCATCAGTCCTCCTGCTGGTCCGCGTCGTCGGCCGTCGACTCCCCCGTGGCTGCATAGTCGGACTCGAACCCGTTGTCGTCGGAGTCGAAGTCGCTGCCGTCGTAGAAGCCGTCAGTGGCGGCGTTGACGCTGCGCCAGGCATCACGGTGCAAGCCGCCACGACGCTCCTGGTACTCGGCATCCCGCTCGCGCCGCCTGGCCGCGGCCGGACGCTCGTTCTCGAGGCGCTGGTCCTCCCCACGACGGCTGAGCAGTTCCGCGCCCGTCTCCACCTGCGGGGCGAAGTCGAAGACCACCGGGTCGTCGCCGGCACCAATGGCGACGCCGTCGCCGGGACGCGCACCGATCTCCAGCAGCTTGTCCTCGATCCCCAGACGGTTCAGACGGTCGGCCAGGTAGCCGACGGCCTCTCCATTGTTGAAGTCGGTCTGCTTGACCCAGCGCTCCGGCTTCTCGCCGCGCACTCGCCAGACGAAGCCGCCCATGCCGTCGCCCATCTTCTTGATGGTGAAGGGCTCGGCCTGGGCGACGGCCTTGGGGCGGATCACGATCTTGCGGGGGGCGGGCTCGGGCAGCGTCGCGCGACGCTCGGCCACCAGCTGGGCCATCGCGAAGACCAGGCCGTTGAGTCCCTCGCCCGATTTGGTGGAGATGACGAAGGTCTTCCACCCGCGCGCCTCGACATCGGCCTTGACCATCTCGGCGATCTCGGCGGCGTCGGGGATGTCCACCTTGTTGAGCGCCACCAGACGGGGACGGTCCTCGAGACCGCCGTGGGCGGCCAGCTCACCCTCGATGACGTCGAGGTCGCTCAACGGGTCACGGCCCGGCTCGAAGGTGGCACAGTCGACGACGTGCACGATTGCCTGGCACCGCTCGATGTGGCGCAGGAAGTCGAAGCCCAGGCCCTTGCCCATGCTGGCGCCCTCGATCAGGCCGGGGACGTCGGCGACGGTGTAGGTGATGTCGCCGGCGACGACCACACCGAGGTTCGGGATGAGGGTGGTGAAGGGGTAGTCGGCGATCTTGGGCCGGGCGCGGCTGATCGCGGCAATCAGCGAGCTCTTGCCGGCGCTCGGGAAGCCCACCAGGCCGACGTCGGCGACCACCTTGAGCTCGAGCATGATCTTGCGCTCCTCGCCCTCCTCACCGAGAAGGGCGAAGCCGGGCGCCTTGCGCGAGGAACTGGCCAGGGCTGCATTGCCCAGGCCGCCACGGCCACCGGCCGCGACGGTCGCCTCGATGTTGTCGCCAGTGAGGTCGGCGAGCACCTCGCCGGTCTCGGCATCGGTGACGATGGTGCCCTCGGGCACGCCGAGCACGATGTCCTCGCCGCAGGAACCGTTCTTGTGGTCACCCGAGCCGGGCTGGCCATTGCTGGCCTTGCGCACGCTCTGGCGGTGGTACTCGACCAGGGTGGTCACCTGGGGGTCGACGCGCAGCACGACGCCGCCGCCGTCACCACCGTTGCCGCCGTCGGGGCCGCCCAGCGGCTTGAACTTCTCGCGATGGACGGATGCGCAGCCGTGTCCGCCCTTTCCGGCAATGACGGTGAGCGTCACGCGGTCGACGAAGGAGGGAATGGCCATGGTGGATCCTTCTTGCAGAGTTGGAGTGCTCTTGCCCCGATGGACAGGGCATGAGCCACCCAAGTGTACCTGTCGAGCCTGTGGGTCAGCGGTCAGCCGACGACGACCCGTCCGACGGCCACCTGGTAGTCGTCGTCCTCCACATGGGTGTTGAGCCCGACGGCCTTCACGTCGACGAACTCCGCGCGCTGTTGTGCACCCAGGCGCGGCAGGAGCAGCCGCTCGATCCCGTCCCGGTCGGCGAAGAAGGTCAGCTGCGAATGGTCTGGCCTGGCGACGGCCGCACGGAAGTCCCCGTCCTCCTCCAGCGTCACGTCGGGATCGGAGAGCTCATGCGCTCGATCGGTGTCGGCGGTGAGGATGGTGTCGTCCTTGTCGGCATGCACCGCGATGCCGTCCTTGTCCAGCTGGCCACCGGAGACCAGCCGCTGCAGCCCCTCGCGGTCTCCCGTGACGGTCAGTGACTCCCCCGCCCCGCCAGGCGCTTGCGCGTAGCGGGAGTCCTTGCCCAGCAGCAGGTCGAGGTCCTGCGGCAGGTCGAGGCCACGCTCGGTGGCTGCTCGCTGGAGGTCCCCGCGCACGCCCAGCCGCTCGAGTGACTCCCAGAGCCAGTCCGCCCGCTCGGCGCCGTCGCTGATTCCCACCGCGACGCTGGTGTCGGCGGGCAGGTCGGCCACCTTGGGGTGCGAGGTGCTGGTGGGCAGGTCCTGGCGCGAGCGCGCCACCACCTTGGCCTCGAGCGCACCGTCGGCGAAGCGCAGCGTCGCTGCCCCGCTGGACGCGTCCGTCCGCTGCAGCGCCTCAGCGGCCAAACCACCCCAGGCCCAGGCCGTGACCACACCACGCGGGCCGAGCCGTCTGGTGTCGGACTCGTAGGAGGCATTCGACGACAGGACGCCGCGGGTCGCCATGGACAGCGCCTCGCCCGCTCCCCCGGCTGTGTTGGATGCCACCAGGTAGCCGTCGGAGTAGAGGACCTGACCGCTGGACCAGCCGGCACAGGACAGCAGGGCAGGGAGCCCCCGTCGGGCAGCGGGCTCGTCCGTCGCCTGGACCGCAAGGACCCGGGTCTGGTCGTCCAGCTGGGCGAGTGCCACACGCTCCCCCAGCCACGGCTCCAGCTGGCGTGCGTAGTCCACGTCGCGGCAGCCGGCCTGCCGGACGATTGCTGTCGCCAGGTGCTGCTTCACGTCACCACCCGCCATCCCGGGCAGCCGCGAGGCGAGCCCGGGGACGTGACGGGCGAAGTCGGCCATCTGGATCTGCTGGGCCAACTCGGGCTCAAGGTCCACCTCGACAAAAGAGGCGACGCCCTCGGGCAACACGTCGGCCGCGCTCGGGGCGGGACGATCACGCAGGCCCAAGGGGTCGGCGACGGCCAGACCAACCCCTGCCACCGCGACGGTGGTGACGGTTGCTGCTGCCACTGCCCTGCTGCGACGCACCCTGCGCTCCTTCCCGGCGACGGCCTCGACGCCCCAAGGCTACGTGCTGGGCCAGGGGGTGCGGGCATGCTGCGAGGGACGGTCCCTGTGGGACCGCCCCTCGGCAGATGGATCAGTGCGGATTGCTCCGCGGGGAGCGTCAGCTCGCTGCAACCTCGGAGGGCAGGATGTTGACGACCTTGCGACCGCGGCGGGTGCCGAACTCCACGTTGCCACCGACGAGGGCGAACAGGGTGTCGTCGCCACCGCGACCGACACCATTGCCCGGGTGGAAGTGGGTGCCACGCTGGCGGACGATGATCTCGCCGGCATTGACGAGCTCGCCACCGAAGCGCTTCACGCCGAGGCGCTGAGCGTTCGAGTCGCGACCATTCTTCGAGGACGATGCGCCCTTCTTGTGTGCCATGTCAGCCTCCTCAGCCCTGGATACCGGTGATCTTGACCTGGGTGTACTGCTGACGATGCCCCTGGCGCTTCTTGTAACCGGTCTTGTTCTTGTACTTCATGATGCGGATCTTGGGACCCTTGGTCTCGCCCAGCACCTCGGCCTTGACCGAAGCCTTGTCGAGGGCGGCCTTGTCAGAGGTGACGGACTCGCCGTCGACCAGAAGGATCGGAGCCAGCTCAACGCTGTCGCCAACCTTGACCGAACCCTTGTCGATCTCGACAATGTCGCCAACGGCAACCTTGTGCTGGCGGCCGCCACTGCGCACGATCGCGTACACGCCTGACCTACTCTCTTCGATGTCATGGAGAAAAAATCCAGCCAACCTGGGATCGGCTGAAAGACTTGCGGTGGGTGCCTGGCGCGAACAGCTGTGGTGAACCACGCCGACAACCCGGACCGACCGCCAACTCTACCGGTGCGTCTGGCACAGGGTCAAACTGGCGGCCGGCCAGGTGGATCAGTGGCCTCGACGACCGCGACGTCCACCGTGGTTGCGTTCCCCGCCGTCGGCGGGCGACTGGCTCTCGACCGGATGGTCGTGGCGAACATAGCCCCGGCCGCCGCAGCCCTCGCACTCCTCGGTGAAAGCCTCGGCCAATCCGGTGCCGATCTTCTTGCGGGTCATCTGCACCAGGCCAAGGCTGGTGACCTCGGCAACCTGGTGGCGGGTCCGGTCACGGCCCAGGCACTCGACCAGGCGACGCAGCAACAGCTCGCGGTTGCTGGGCAGCACCATGTCGATGAAGTCGACCACGATGATGCCCCCGATGTCACGCAGCCGCAGCTGGCGCACGACCTCCTCGGCCGCCTCCAGGTTGTTGCTGGTGACGGTGGCCTCCAGGTTGCCGCCGCTGCCGGTGAACTTGCCGGTGTTGACGTCGATGACCGTCATGGCCTCCGTGCGGTCGATCACCAGCGAGCCGCCCGAGGGCAGGAAGACCTTGCGCTCCAGGGCCTTGGCGATCTGCTCGTCGATCTTGTACTTGGCGAAGGGATCGCCCTGGGCCTCGGTCTCCCACTTGGTGAGGCGCCCGGCCAGGTGCGGGGCGACGTGGGTCACGTAGCCGTTGATCGTCTCGTAGGCGTCCTCGGGCCCGCCATTGCCGGCCACGACCAGCTCGCTGAAGTCCTCGGTGAACAGGTCACGCACGATGCGCACCGTCAGGTCGGGCTCGGCGTAGAGCTGCTGCGGGGCGCTTCCCTGCTTGGCCTTCTTCTCGATGATCTCCCACTGTGCCTTGAGGCGGTTCACGTCACGGAGGAGCTCCTCCTCGCTGGCACCTTCCGCAGCCGTGCGCACGATGACAGAGGAGTTGTCGTCCACGACGTCACCGAGGATCTCCTTGAGGCGGTGGCGCTCTGAGTCTGCGAGCTTGCGGCTGATGCCCGACAGGTGACCGCCGGGCGAGTAGACGACATAGCGGCCCGGCAGCGAGATGTGGCCGGTGAGTCGGGCACCCTTGGCGCCGACCGGGTCCTTGGAGACCTGCACCAGGATCGTCTGGCCGCTCTTGAGGACCTGCTCGACCTTCTTGTGCTCACCCGCGGCGCCGAACTGTGCCCAGTCGACCTCGCCGGCGTAGAGCACGGCATTGCGGCCGCGACCGATGTCGATGAAGGCGGCCTCCATGCTGGGCAGCACGTTCTGGACGCGGCCCAGGTAGACATTGCCGATGAGGCTGGTGGCCGAGGCACGGTCGACGTAGTGCTCCACCAGGATGTCGTCCTCGAGCACGGCGAGCTGGGTGTAGTCCTCGCCCTGGCGGATGACCATGCGACGGTTCACCGACTCGCGGCGTGCCAGGAACTCGGCCTCGGACAGGATCGGCACGCGGCGACGGCCAGCGGCGCGGCCCTCACGACGACGCTGCTTCTTGGCCTCCATGCGGGTGGAACCGTCGATGCCGGTCACCTCGTCCGCGGCCTGGGCGGCAGTGCGAATCCGACGCGGCTCACGGACGCGCACGACGACATCACTGGGATCGTCATCGGTGCCACCAGCGTCCTCACCACGGCGACGGCGGCGACGGCGACGACGACGCGTGCCGTCACCCGACTGGTCGGAGTCATCCGAGTCATCGTGGTCATCGGAATCGTCCGAGCCCTGGTCGGAGCCGTTCTGGTCATCATCGTCGCTGGAGCTGCGGTGGCGGCCCGAACGGGAACGGCGACGGCGACGCGAGCCGCTGGAGGAGGACTGTCCGGAATCGTCCTGGCCGTCCTCGTCATCGGAGGACTCGTCCTCCGAATCGTCGCGATCCTCCTGGCCGTCGTCGGCCTGGTCATTGGTCTCGCTGTCCTGGTCGCTGGAGCGACGACGACGACGACCCCCACGGCGGCGACGACGACGACGCGAGCCCACCTCCCCGGAGTCGTCGGACTCGTCAGAACCCTCAGAGTCGTCGGAGTCGTTCTCGTCGGAATCCTCGTCCTGGTCGTCCTGCTCGTGCTCGTCCTGCTCCGGGCCATTGTGGGCCTGGTCAGCGACAGCCTGCTCCTGCTCGTCGTCCTCGATGGCCTCGTCGAGGTCCTCGGGGTCGGCAGCCAAGGCTTCGGACTCGGGGGAATCCCCGCGAGCGATCGAGGCGGCGAGCGAGTCCAGCACCGCCTTGGCGTCGACCTCGCCGTCCTCACCGACGGGAGTGGTGGGCGTCATGAAGGGATTGGCCAGGGTCCCGGCCACCTTGCGGGCACGACGAGGACGCTTCGCGGCGGCCTCGGTGGCCGCGGCCAGGGCGGCATCGAGCTGGTCGGTGCCCTGCGCCTGCTGTTCCTGCTGGGAGGCGGGCTCCTGAGGTGCGGCGGGCAGCTCGGGAGCCTCGGCGACGGCCTCGCCCGGCTCGTCCTTGGTCCGACGGCTGCGGCTGCGGCGAGCGCGGGCGGGCTTCTCGGTCGGGGCGGGGGCCTCGGCGGGCTCGTCCTCGACCGGCTCCGAGTCGGGCTGAGGCTCCTCGGCCGGTGCTTCCTCGTCCTGCACGGACTCGTCCGATCCGGGCTCATCCAGTGCGGACGCCTGAGGCGAAGACTGCTCCTCGAAAACCGGCGCGGCCGTGGCCTCCTCGGGAGCCACCTCGAAGGCGGGTCGGGTCTGGGGGACCTCGGCGGCGGGCTGCACGGGCGCGGCGGCACCGGCCTGGCGGGTCGCGCGGCGACGCTTAGGCTTCTCGGCCGGCTGGTCATTCTCGTCGGGGACGACGACCGAGGCATTGCCGGCAGCGCGGGTCTGCGGCACCTCCGCGACGACCTCGACCTGCTTGGGGGCGCCGGCAGCCCGGCTCGCCGAACGACGACGCTTCGGCTTCTCGACTGCCTCGACGGGGGCCGACTCCTGGGGCTCCTGCGGCAGGGACTCCTGCGCCGCGTCCTGCCCCATCGTGGAGTCTTCTGGCACAAGGGATGAATCTTCGAGCATGTGCGCTCCTCGGCACCACTTGGGTGCGGTTGGTCAGTCGCGAACCTCAAGGGCGGCGACTGAAAAGCTGGCGGATGTCGGACCGGCCGGCCCAGCCCCGCGGTCGAGATGATCGTCGCGGTTGGCAGTGCTCACCAGTCCGAGTGAGCAGTCATCGTGACTGCTTACCTGCCTGCCAGTATGACACACCACGGCCCGGCACGGTCGGGATCGCGACCAGGT
>NZ_JBHWOO010000086.1:0-24712 GCF_043424415.1 Luteococcus sp.
TGGAGGGCAGCAACGCCGACTTCTTGCAGGGACCCCGGTCACCGCGTCACGCCCGCAGCCTGTCGTCGCTGTGGCCTGCCTTCATCAACCTCTTCGGCTCCCTCGACACCCAAGGCACCGACGTGATCATGGACCTGGGCCGCTACGGCACCGAAGACTTCGCCCATGCAGTGCTCACCAAGAGCGATCGAGCCATCCTCACCATGACCTCGAGCTTGCCGGCGATCGTGGGCACCAACTGGGTCGCGAACCACGTGGCCGAGAACTTCCCCGAAGGACGCGGCCAACGCCTGCAGCTGTGCATCATCGGCCAGGGCCAGCCCTACCCAGCCCGAGCAATCGCGAAGAAACTCCAGATCCCCGACCCCATCCCGGTGGCTTTCGACGCCGCCACTGCCGCCCACTTCAGCACCGGATCCGCCCTGCCGAGGCGCAGGGTGGGCAGCTCCACGCTGCTGCGTTCCATCGAC
Source organism: Luteococcus sp. (assembly GCF_043424415.1). NCBI lineage: Bacteria > Bacillati > Actinomycetota > Actinomycetes > Propionibacteriales > Propionibacteriaceae > Luteococcus > Luteococcus sp. Next base: position 471 of record NZ_JBHWOO010000086.1, read on the forward strand.
GCGATGGGTGCCGCCCTGCGCGCCACCTCGAACCTTCCCGTGGAGGACGACGATGAGTGACCCGATCCGCGAGAACGAACCGCTGCCACTCGACGCGGTAGACCTGCTGCGGCTGGCCTCCGAGCCCGCCCCCGCCCCCGATGCCCCGGCGCCCGTTGCCGTGCCGGAGGACCCGCCCTCAACCACCGGCACGCCAAAGCACCTCCCTGGCTCCGGAGTCGCCCGCCCTCGGGCCTTGGCAGCCAGCCAGTACGACAGCATTGACTGGGCGTGGGTGGAGGAGCTGCGCAGCCAGGCCGCAGCCCAGTTGGCACAGAGGGCCGGAGCGGAGGTCGACACCGGCGCCCAGTTTCTGTCCGATGCCGACCCGCACACGCGTTTGGAGGCCACACACCTGGTCAACGACCTGATCGACGAGTCCATCAAGGGCCGGATGGTCCAGGGCCAGATTGACGGCGCCAACTTCGACCAGCGCCAGATGGCCTCCATCGTGCTCGACAGCCTGTTCGGCATGGGTCGACTGCAGCCGCTGCTGGACGCCGACGACATCGAGAACATCGAGTTCTTCGGACCCCACCGAGTCCTGCTCGAGCACGCGGACAGCAGCCTCGAGGACGGCCCCACCAGGATCTTCGCCGACGAGGCCGCCATCCGCTCCTACGTCAGCTTCATCGCCTCCCGCGACGGCGGTCGCGCGTTCTCCCCAGCGCGCCCGAACCTCGACCTGAACCTCAAGGGCGGCGAGCGTCTGTCGGCCACCAGCTGGGTCTCTGCCATGACCTACCTGACCATTCGCAAGCACCGCCTGACCGACATCACCCTCGACGACCTCGTGCAGCGCGACGAGCTCAGCGAGCTCGCCGCTGGCTACCTCGACGCCATGGTCAAGGCTCGTCGCAGCATCGTCGTGGCCGGACAGCAGGGCGCTGGCAAGACCACGCTGACCCGTGCCCTCTGCCATTGCATCGACCCGGACGAGACGATCGGCACCTTCGAGACCGAGTACGAGCTCGGCCTGCACGAGATGCCGTTCTTCCGTCGAGTGAAGGCCTTCGAGGCACGACCGGGATCGGGGGAGCGGGGCGTCGACGGCCGTCAGGCTGGCGAGATCACTGTCGACGACCTGATCTACAACAGCTTCCGCATGAACCTGCAGCGCCAGATCGTAGGCGAGGTCCGCGGCCGCGAGGTCCTGGCCATGATCAAGGCCATGCAGTCCGGATCCGGATCGCTGTCGACCACCCACTCGGCGGACGCGAAGGGCGCAGTCGAGAAGCTCATCACCTGTGCGCTGGAAGCCGGCCCCCACGTGACCCTTGACTACGCCACACGAGCCGTCGCCGCCGGCATCAACCTGATCGTCTACATCTCGCGGGCCGACGTCGAGCACAACGGCACCCGTCGCCGCCTGCGCTACATCTCCGAAATCTGCGAGGTCGCACCCAGCGCAGACGCTGCTGAACGGTTCTCGGTGACACCGATCTTCAAAACCACCCCCGACAGCCCTTACATCGCGGTCCCGCACCACGCCTCTGCCTACGCCGACGAGCTGGATCCCGATCTGTTCGATCAGTTTGCGTTCAACAGCCAGGCCGTCATCGACAGGGGACAGCGATGATCGGCATCGTCGCGGCGATCATCGCCGCCCTGGGCGTCGGGGGAGTGCTTCTCCTGGCCGACGGCCTCACCCCCCGCCCCGCAGCACCCCGCTCCAAGCCGACCTATCCGCACTCGGCCCTGTGGCGCGAACTCAACGACGAGGAACGACTTCTGGGTGCAGCTGCCCTGGTCGCCGGCATCGTCATAGCGCTGGCCAGCGGCTGGGTCGTGCTGATCGCTGTGCTACCCGTCGCCGTGGTCGGCATTCCCCGCCTGGTACGCAACACCAGCATGAAGCGCTCAACCGATCGGCTCCAGGCCCTCGAGGACTGGACCAGGTCGCTGTCCGGCGTGCTGGTCTCCGGCCTCGTCCTGGAGAACGCGATCATGGCCTCCCGCCGTGCCGCGCCCCAGCCCATCGCCAAAGAGGTCGCGATGCTATGCACCCGACTGCGCTCAGGCACCGGCACTGAGAAGGCCCTGCGCGCCTTCGCCCGTGACCTCGACGACGCCACCGCCGACCTCGTGGCCCTCATGCTGATCAAGGCCTCGCAATTCACTGGCGTGGCCCTGGCCGACCAGCTCACCGGCGTGGCGGCCTCCGTCAGCGAGGATGTCCGCGCTCGCCGCCAGACCATGGCCGCGCAGCGAGAACCCCAGTCCACCGCCTCCCTGATGACCTGGATCATGGTCGGCTCGCTCGGCCTGGTCAGCCTCATGGGCGACTACATCGCCCCCTATGGCACCCCCATTGGGCAGGTCATCCTCGCGGTCCTGCTGCTCCTGTTCGGTGCTCTATTGGTGCTGATGAAGCGCATCGCCACCGCCCCACCGCCGCCACGAATCATGGGCCCGACCAGCCGCTACGTCGAGAACGAGAAGGACAAGAAGTGAGCCTCGTACAGATCGCCGCCCTGCTGGGCGTGCTGTTCGGCGTCGGCTGCGTTGGCCTGACCCACCAACTGCTGCCCTCCAATCCCGACTTGGGCGGCGCCCTCAACCGCCTCGCCCCCGGCAGGAGCCTGACTGCGCCCCTGCCTGCACGTGCATCCCAGGAGGACATCTCTGCCTCTGCCAAGCTCGGCCTGTGGCTGATGCGCCACGCCCCCTGGCTAATGCTCGGCAAGACTCCCGAGGCTGACCTCGACCTGCTGCAGTACCCGCTGCACCGCTTCTACGCCGCCAAGGTCGAGTACGGCCTGTTCGGCCTGCTCGCCCCCACCCTGCTCAACTTGAGCATGTGGCTGCTCGGCATCAGCTCCAGCCTGCCCGTCTCCGTGCTGGCCAGCATCGGTCTGGCTGCACTGTTCAGCATCATGCCCAACCAGTCGGTGGGCGCCCGCGCTGCCAAGGCTCGCAAGACCTTCCGCTGGGGCCTGATCGCCTACATCGAGCTCGTCGCGATCGAACGCGCCGCCGGATCTGGTGCTCGCCCCGCCCTCGAGCAGGCCGCCTCCATGTCCGACTCCTGGGTCTTCCGCCGCATCGCCGAGGAGCTCTCGCGCTCACGTTGGGCCGGCGAGTCCCCTTGGGAGGGGCTGACGCGCATGGGTGGCAGGCTGCAGCTGGATGCCTTGGTCGATTTCTCCGAGGTGATGAGGCTCTCGGGCGAGGAGGGCGCCAACATCTACGAGATCCTGCGCAACCGTGCAGCGAGCCTGCGCACCGAGATCGTCCACAACGACCTCGGTGATGCCACGGCCCAGACGCAGAAGATGTCCCTGCCGATTGGTGGCCTGTTCCTCGTGTTCGGAGCCATCTTGATGGCTCCGGTCATGCTCCGCGCGATGGGCATGTGAGCTTCCAGGGCCCGACTTTCCTGAGAATTTCGTCCCTCTCACGACCCAATCGAGACCCCAAACTGCTTCTAAGTAGGCCTTTCGTCAGAGTTCCCAGATTCTCAGTATTGGTTCAGACTTGGAAACGACGTGCGGTAGCGGTCACCAATTGCCCCTTCCGTGGCGTTGTTGAGTTGTGGATCCGTGCTTCACCCCCCCGAAGGAGATTTCCCATGTCGAACCTGAATCCGAACCGTCTCTACGTGGAGGCCCAGTCCGGTATCGCCTGCTTGACCCATGCCCTCGACCAGCGCATGGAAGCGCTGCGCTCGGAGGATGAGGCCGGCTTCGAGATCCCGGCAAACATGATCATCATGGTCGGTCTGATCGCGGTGGCCATTGTCTTCGTCGCGGCCGTCAAGCCCTTCGTCGAGAAGGCCATTGCCGAGATGAAGATGCCGTGAACCGACCCGCCGCGCTCGTCACCGCAGTAGGTGGCGCACCGCGCCGTCTGCGGGACGAGCGCGGCGCCGCCGGGCCAGTCACCGCAGCCATCGTGGTGCCGAGCCTGCTGTTTGTCATCGTCGCCGCGATCCAGATCGGCCTGTGGTACATCGCCCGCTCTGCCGCGATTACCGCTGCCGAGGAGGGCGCGCGTGTCATGGCGGGCCAGCACGCCACGCAGGCCGACGGGTGCTCCGCTGCCCGCGACTTCGCCACCAGGGCAGGACACAATCTGTTCACCGTCAGCGACGTTGACTGCAGCCGCGGGTTGCAGTCGACCGTCACGGTCACTGGCCGCGGGATTTCCATGGTCCCCGGCGTCCCGATCACCGTGAACCAGTCCGCAACCCTGCCTGTCGAAAGGGTGAGCTGAGAATGCGCCATCTCCGACACCTGGCCCGCGAGGAGCGCGGCAACGCTGTCGTCGAGGGTGCCGTCTATCTGACCGGCCTCGTGCTCCTGGTCGGACTGATCATCCTGGGCGGCAGGCTGGCCTTGGCGCGCCAAGCGCTCAACCACGTCGCCTTCCAGGCAGCTCGAACTGCCAGCCTGCAGCGAGACGCTGGCACGGCCCAGACGGAGGCGCAATCCCAAGCTGCCGCGACTTTGGCCAATCAGCACCTCACGTGCGTCTCGTCGAGCACCAGCGTCGACGTCAGCGGCTTCGGTGCTCCGCTGGGTGAGCCGGCCTCGGTGACAGCCATGACCACCTGCAGCATGCCTCTGGGCTCCCTGCTCGGATCGACCACCATCACCATCCGATCCACAGCTACGTCGCCGATTGATTCCTGGAGAGCCCGCTGATGAGAACACTTCGCACAAATGAGCGTGGGTACATCGGCCCGTCCATGGCGATCTTCATGTTCCTGTTGATCATCATCATGGGTGCCGCAGTCGATCTGGGCGGACAGATGCGCTCCATGCAGAAGGCCGACGATGTGGCTCGAGAGGCAGGGCGTCAAGGCGCCCAAGCTCTCGACGTAGACGCAGCTATGGCCGGCAACGCGCAACAGGTCGACCCCGGGATGGCGCGCGCCGCCGCGGAGAACTACCTCGCCTCGGCAGGCGTCACCGGCCAAGTGAGCGTGCAGGCAGGGACCCTGCTCGATGTCACCACAGCCACTACCTACCAGCCGGTCTTCCTCGGGATCATCGGGATCGGAGAGCTCAACGCCTCGGGGCACGCCCAGGTGCAGCTGATCCGAGTGGTCAATGGACAGGAGCGATGATGAACACCTTCAAGACGCGGTTCACCGGGCTTGCCGCCCTCGTGACGGTGATCGGCATCGTGGTGGGTTCGCCGTGGCTGCTGCTCACCTTCCATCCTTTCGCGCAGATCAGCTGGACGACGCTGCGCACCACGCTGACCCACCCCGATGACGGCACCGTCGCCCTCGCGCTGATCGCCGTGATCGGGTGGATCACCTGGGCATACTTCACCGTCGCCGTCGTCCTCGAGGCCATCGCCGCCATCCAGAAGCGGCCAGCCTTCGAGCTGCCCGGCTTCCACCTACCCCAGCACCTCGCCCGTCGCCTCGTCGCGGCCGTCGCGATGCTGTTCATTGCCGTGCCCCTGACGACCGGAACTGCCCACTCCGCCCCCGCCGACACCACCCCGCACCAGCCGCCGGTCGCCACCGCCAGCCGCACGCCCTCGACCTCTGCCCAGCCGCGCGCCCCGGCGGCCGCACCGTCGAGTTCGAGCCACACGGTGCACACCGTCGTTCCGACCGATTCACTGCGCAGCCTCGCCCAGGAGCACCTCGGCGACGCAGACCGCTGGGAGGAGATCTTCAAGGCCTCGACCGGCATCACCCAGCCCGACGGTCAGCACCTCACCGATCCCGACATCATCGTCGACGGCTGGACCCTCCACATCCCGGCCACACCCGCCAAGACCCCGTCGTCGGCCGCCAGCAAGACCACAGCACCCCGACACCAGCAGCAGACCCCGAAGGGCACCCCGGCGCCACAGACACCCACCCAGCCGCAGCCCACCGGTGCTGCGTCCAATGAGACAGCCCCGGCCACCACCATGGCACCGGCCACCGCGGTCAACTCGCCCACGACCTCGGTCATCGGCCAGACCACGCCCAAGACAGGCGCCACTGCCGCCTCCAAGCCAGCGGCCAGCGTGAAGCCCTCAGCCGCCCCTAGTGCAACGAACCCCAGCCGCAGCACCAGCAATACGACCCAGCCCAGTTTGGACGGCGGCATCGCCCCGCAGCAGGCACCCACCCTGCAGCAGGGCAGCCAGGCTCCCTCGGCGCTTCCCCTGCCCGAGACCGCCAGCGTCAGCCAGAGCGAGGCCGTCAGCGACGAGTCCGCCTGGCCGGTTCGCACGGTCACGGGTGTGGGGGCCGTGGTGGCCGCCGGCGTCATCACCCTCATCGGCACCCGCCGCGCACGCCAGCAGCGCCGCCGACGCCGCGGCGAGGCCATCGCCATGCCGGGTGAGCAGACCATGACCATCGAGAACCAGCTGCGCGCCGTCGCCGACCCGCTCGCTGTCGAAGACGTCGACTGCGCCCTGCGCCAGCTCGCCGCAGCCTGCACCGCCACCGAGAAGCCCCTGCCGAGGGTGCGCGCCGCCCGCCTCACCGGCGACCAGTTCGACCTCTACCTGGCCGAGCCCGCAGACCTGCCCGAGCCCTGGTACGGCACCCCCGACAAGACTGTGTGGTCCCTAGACGCAACCGATCGCCCCACCAGCCCCCGCCGCCTACGCGAAGAGACCCCGGCGCCCTACCCGGCCCTGGTGACGCTGGGGCACGACCTCGAGGACGGCCACGTCTTCATCGACCTGGAACACCTCGGCTCCCTCGCCGTGGCCACTGAGGGAAGCGATGCAGAGGCAACCGGTCGGGCGATCGCCGCAGCCCTGGCCGTCGAGCTGGCAACCTCGCGCTGGGCCGACCACCTGCAGGTCACCTGCGTCGGCGCCTTCGCCGACCTCGAAGGCGCCCTGCAGACCGGCCGGATCCGCTACGTGCCCACCATGACCGCCGTCCTCGACGAACTCGAGCGCCGCACCCGCCAGGACCAGGAACAACTCATCGCCCAGACCGGACAGGTGGGCCTCGCCCAGGCGCGTGTAAGCGCCACAGCCACCGACGCCTGGATCCCCGAGGTCCTCATCGCCAGCCAGCCCCTCACCCGCAACGAAGAGGACCGCCTCAACGCCATCATCGAAACCACCCCACAGGTGGCAATCTCCGTGATCACGCTCACCGAGCCCCACCTCGGCGACTGGATCTTGCGCGTGCCCGCCGAAGGCGTCGACTCCGCAGTCCTCGAGCCCCTCAACCTGCAGCTGCGCGCCCAGCAGATCACCGCGCACGACTACCAGGCGATCCTCGACTCGGTCAGCACCGCCACCTACGACCTGCCGACCGATGTCGTCGTCACCGCATCCCCGGTGGCCCCCGTGACCACCCTCCCCACCCGGGTCCTGCCCGCCGGCTCCCAGACCGAGCGCTCCCCGTTCGCCCGTCCGCTTCTCGATGAGGAGGACGATGCCAACGAACAGCCGACGGAGCCGCTGAAGCCGGCCAAGCCAGTGCCCACCGCTCTGGCTGGGCTGGTCCAGGCGCCCAAGCCCATCCCAAGCACTCCGGAACACGACACCGTTCCCATCCTGGAGCCCGAGGCTGTCAGCGAACCGGAACCCTCCAACTCGCAGAAGGCCGATCACGATGCCGGGAGCGCTGTGGTCCCGGATGATCAGGCTGTGCCGGTAGAGATCCCGACGATCGCGGAGTACGCGAAGCTGCGCCCGGTGCGGGAGATCACGACGGCGGATGGGAAGCCGTGGGAGCACCCGCTGCTCCGGGTCATGGGTCCGGTCGAGTTGGAGGGTGCCAAGGGGACGCACCCGGGGACAAAGAGCAACGTGTGCACGGAGTACGCGACGTTCCTGGCGCTGCATCCGGACACGTCGGTCGAGGCTCTGGACGATGCTCTGTGGCCTGGGCGGTCCAAGGCGAACAACGCCACGACGCGCAATCCGTACACCTCGCGGCTGCGGTCGTGGCTGGGCGTGAACCCGGTGACGGGGGTCGAATACTTCCCGCGGTTCACCTACCGGCTGGAGAGCGTGACCACGGACTGGGACCTCTTCCAGGAGCTCGTGCCGGGAGCGCCGTCGCAGGCGTCGAGCAAGGACTTGGCTAAGGCATTGTCGCTGGTGCGTGGCCGACCGTTCGATGGTGCGGCTGGTGGCCGTGGCGCGACGCGCAAGGGCGGCAGGTACCGCTTCAGCTGGGCGGAGATGCTGCGGCAGGAGATCACGGCCAAGATCGTGGATGCGGCCGAGGAGCTGGCGCTGCGGAACCTGCATGCTGGGCGCTGGGGTGCGGCTGAGGAGGCCGTCGCCTTGGGGATCCGCATGAACCCTGGTGTGGAGCGTCTGTGGCGCATCCGGATTCTGGCCGCGCACCAGGCGCACGACAAGAAGGCCGAGGACGAGGCAATCGAGCGCTTGTACGTGATCGTCGAGGATGAGCTCGAGAGCGATCTGGAGCCCGAGACCACCGAGTTCCTTGCAGCCCTGGAGAACCGTTCGGAGCACTTTGAGAAGCTGGAGGCGCTGCTGTGACCGCGATTCGACGCACTAGGAGATCTGTGATGAACACCCGGAATTGGGCCGTGGCGCTGCTTGGCGGTGGCGATCGTACTTCGGGGGGTCGTGCTCGCGGGGTTGGGCGTTGTGCGGCAGGGGCGCTGGCCGGGGTGGCTCTGGTGTCGCTGGCTGGTTGTGCGGGAGGTGGTGCTGGTCAGGTGGCGAGCCCGTCTCCCAGTGTGTCGTGGGTGGTGCCGAGCGCATCGTCCGGAGGGGCCACGCCGGCGCCGGCGTCAAGTGTGTCGGTGTCTGCGTCAGGGAGTCCATCGGCCTCGCCGTCGTCATCCGTGGGTCCCGGGACCGCTACCAAGAGTGCTGTTCCGTTGCCAAAGGCGGATCAGACGGCAGCGTTGGCAACACTGGATCGCTACTGGCAGGAGTATGAGGCTCTTCACGCCGACCCCAAGCGTTCGGCAGAAGCCATCACCAGCCTGACCACGGGCGCGGCCCGTACCCAGACGTTGGCTGAAGTCCAGGAAACTAGGAAGGCCAAGCTGCGCACTGCCGGCTCGTCGAGCACGGTTTCACAGTCGGTGATGAAGGCCACTCGTTCCCAGGGGCTGGATGCCGTGCGAGTGCGGACGTGCGTGGATGTCTCGAAGGTGCGAGTGCTGGATGAGAAGGGCAAGGACGTGACGTCGAAGTCACGCCCCACTCGTTCATTGGCTATCTACACCTTGTCCAAGCCGACCGATGGAGGGACGTGGGCGGTCAACCTCATCGATTCCCAGCTAGAGACATGCTGAGGCGTCAGGGGGCTGCCGCACTGGGATTGGCGGTGCTGGTGGTGACGGGTTTCGGTGGGGCGACCACGGCCGTCGCAGCAGGGGGCACCACCTGTAATCAGCTCACCGGTGTATGCCAAGTGTCGGTGGGTGATGGCGGGTCCGAGGGCAGTCCCGGCGGTCCTCCACGGGATGCGGTTGGGGATGGCAAGAGCGCCCCCCAGGTATGCAGCAAGACTGATGGGTCTGTGGTCCCGTGTTCGGGTCCGGGCGGTGCCTGGTTCAATTCCCAGCAGTGTTACGCGGCTCCTTTCGGGGGAAGCACTACAGATTCGCCCTTCGCGGGAAGTAGTGATCCGGTGTACGTCTGCGGGGGGAATGATCTGCCGCGATTGTTCTCTGTTCCGGCCGCACAAGCTCCGCCACCGCCGCCCGATCCTCGGGTGCTGGCTCAGCAGGCTATTGATCAGATGCAGCTCCGGGCGATCAAGCCCGGTATGGCCCCGCCTCCGGGCTCCAATGGTTCCGTGATCGGGCTGCCTACATGGATGTGGGTTGCTGATCCTGGCCCGTCCACGACCGGTCCCCAGACGCGGTCTGTGACGGCTGCTGGATGGACTGTCACGGCGACGGCCACCATGACGGGGGTGCGCTGGAACATGGGTGACGGATCCGAGGTGGTTTGTGGACGTGGAACTGCCTATGAGCGTTCCTTCGGAGCCAATCCTTCTCCTGATTGCGGCCACACCTACACCGATTCGGGGGATTACACGGTCACGGCCACCAGTTCGTGGCGTGTGGATTGGGAAGGCATCGGTCAGAGCGGAAGCATTCCCATGACTTTCACCTCAACGTCCCAGGTGACCGCGATGGAATTGCAGGCTATCGGCCAACAGTGATGTTCCCCATCGGATCGTTCGGGGAAGGCTCTATTTCGCTTTTGGGAGTGCTCGACTGGACGTCGATTACTTCCGGATGAGGGGTCCCGTGTTGTGTGCTGGACACGGGACCTCTGTGTTTCCGAGCACGACCCTGAGGCGGCACCGGTTGGATGCGATTTGTCTGGTGTTGGTCTCCCGGGTGTAGCAGGGTGACCTGGGTGGGGTAGTCCTCCCAGTCCAGCTCATCGATTCTCGTCACCCGGGAACCAGGACCGCGTGGGTCAAAAGTGAGTGCTCATGTGAACTGGCTGCTCTCGACGGCGCCTGTCTCGATGCTGGGGACTGGAGTGCACTCGGCGACTACCGCCGTCCCGGGGGCGCCCCCGGGACGACTGGACAGCCTTCAGGCCCTTCCCACTCGTACCCTGCCGGCGGAGGGGCTTCTTGAGGTTGCCCGTCAGCGCGAAGAGGCCCCTTCGCACGAGATCCCGCGATGAGCCAGCACGAGCAAGATCCATCCCGTCCAGACCCAACCGAGACGCGATGGGTGAAGGTGGGCAAGGAAGACAACCCTTACAGAGCAGAAAAAATTGGTCATTGTGCGGTAGGAGGGGTTGCGGGCAAGAGTTCGGGCAAGAAGTGCTGAGTGAAGTGGGGTCCATCCCACCCCTTCGCTCAGGAGACCTCCACTGTGGTTGCGAACAACACCTTCTACCGCGTCTGCACACGCGACGAGCTGCTGGGGTCGATCCATGAACCGTTCGCCTCGCTTGTCATCGAGTGGGTGGAGCTCAACGAATCCCCCTCCACCTCTGATGCCGTGGCGCGATGGGGACGGCTCGAACCAGTGCTGGCTGGGTTCTCGCAGCTGGGGGCCATCCCGCTGTACGTCGACCAAGCTGGCGTGGAGGACAAGGATGATGTCCTGGCCGCGCTCCTGCGACTGGCTCAGACAGGAGAACCCTTGGCAGGACGCGCGGTCCTGCACTGCATGCTGCCTGGACTGCGTCGGCTATACGCCTCTCGCCCGATGTTTCGCCGCGGATGCGAGCGGGCCGGTCAACGCGCCGGCTACGACGAAGCGGATGCTGAACACCTGCTGATCAGCGAGTGCTGGATGCAGATCATGCGATACCCACTCGATAACCGCCCTCGCAAGATCGCATCGAACCTCTACTGGGACACCCGAAAGAACGCGATCTCAAAGCCAGGGGGCGAACTCGACCTCGTCGTCGCAACAGACGAAGAATTCGACTTCCAATCCGATACCAATGTCGAGCAGGAATATCTCGAATCCGTCGGCATTGAAAAGTTCGCCATGGACCTCTCGGCCTGCATCGAATGGGCCCGGTCCGTGGACGCCCTTTCACCTTCCGAAGCACAGCTGCTGATCGACACATGCGTGGAGCACGGGATGCAGCGCCCAATCACCACAAACCTGTCGGGCCACCGGAACGAGATCTACCTGACCATCGCAGAAGAGCAGGGCCTGAGCTACAGAGCCGTGGTCAAGCAGGTCTCACGCGCGAAAGCGCGCCTGGTGTCGGCGATCACCGACAACTTGCTCGCCCACGAAGAACCGATTTTCTGCGCCAGCTAATGGTCACCGATCAACACCCCGGCGGCGTTGGGTGTTCAGAAAGAAGCAACCCGTTTGGAGGGATGGACGTGAGCGTGGCAGTGCATGACGACCCCGAGCTGGTCACCGCAGTGCGTGTTCAGGCAGCGCACCTGAGCGTTCTGGGTGCCCTGGCTGATCTGGCAAGCGACCCCCTGGACCTCCAGCGCGCACACGCGATGCGCCAAGCACTCAACGAAGCCGACGAGGTCCGGCCCCTGCTGCAGCACATGCGTCAAGCCGCCCGCCAACGCCCCCACCTCACCCTGCTGCCCCGCCCCGACCAGGAGGATGCGCGATGAAGCTGCACCGCAGGAATCCCCAGCCCCACCAGGACGACGACCTCGACCACGAAGCCGACGGTGGCGCTCCCGGTCTGGAGACGTGGACCAACCGCAACCGGTTGATCACGCGGGCAACCACGGCCGGGCTAGTGCTGGCGATCGCCCTCGCGCCGGCGCATCTGGTCTATGACCTGGTGACCCCCGACCAGGCCGCGGTCGCCTCGCCCACGAGCACGACGAACAGCAGCCTGCACGACCAGAAGAGTCGGGTGGGGCTGTACGCGCGCGATGCGGTCGTGGCCTACCTCAGCGCCACCCAGACGCAGAGCGCCGAGGTCAAGGCCTGGTTCTCCATGTTCCAGGGGTCGCTGCCGGAGAAGGCGCCCACGTTGTCCGATCCGGTGGTCGCCTCGGCCGACATGATCGCGACCAACCGGTGGACGGTGCGGGTCGCGGTCACGGTGGGTGGGGTGCGGCAGTACCTGCAGGTGCCGATGGCGGTGGATCCGGTCAGCGGCGCGATCTCCACCATGGCTCTGCCACAGCCCGTCCCTGGACCCCTCACCGGTGCTGCGGTGAAGACCGAGATGTCCGAGGCGGTGTCGCCGAGCAGTTCCCTGGGGCTCACCTTGGGCGGTTTCACCGCGGCGCTGGCCGCCGGGCAGGGAGACATCACCCGCTACACCAGCCCAGGTTCCACGATCGCTGCCATCGCTCCTCGCCCCTTCGAGAAGGTCGCGATCAGTGCCATCACCTCCGATGTTGCGATCCCCACCCACCGCGACCCCCACGAGGGCGGCACCGCCCAGGTGATGGTGCGCGCCACGGGCACAGGTCAGCAGGTCGGCACTCAAGAGGTCTCGTGGGTGTTGACCGTGAAGGCCCGCGCCGGCCGCTGGGAAGTGTTTTCTCTCGACTCTGTCCCCGGGATCCGCAGCGGCGCCACCCCGTCGGATCCGACCCAGTCCCCAGCCACCACGACGTCCACCTCGATGTCCCCTTCCTCGTCCGAATCAGGAACGCCTGTCTCGGCCGCACCCAACCCGACCATGCCGAGCGCTCCCGCCTCGGCACCCCAGTAAGAAAGGGCCACTACTCATGACCACCTTCCTCGTCCCGATGGAGAACATCTTCACCCTGATCAATGACCTGGCCAACCAGACGGTCTCCACCGCACAGATCGTGGTGATCGCTTTGGCCGTCGTCGCCTTCTTGGCGCTGTCGGCCATGAGGGGGTTCAAGGGCGGAAGCATGCTGATCCTGTTCTTCATCTGCTCCTTCTTCGTGTGGGCCGTGTTCAACATGGACGTGGGCAAGACCACCGTCGACGACACCATTGGCGGCGGCTCCAATCCCGCCTCCGCCGCGCCGACGAACCAGGCCCCCTGACCCCCTCTGGGAGGAAACCCACGATCCGCCACACCCGAAACACAGCTCCCAGGAGACGTAGTCATGGCCGATGAACAGCAGCAGCTCGATGTCGTGAAGTGGTACACCTCGGCTCGCAAGCTGCGCCCGAAGATGGGTCGCACCCCTCACGGGGCCAAGATCCCCTTCGGCCCCTTCGACACCTACGGCGTCGTCAGCGCCGGCGCGGTGTTCGTCGGCGCCAAGATCTACTTCGACCTGGGCCTGCGATCGGGTGTGGCGCCCTGGCTGGTGCTGGTGGCGGCTGCGATCGGGACCTACTTCCTGATCGCACGGATGCCGACGGATGGTCGAAATCCGCTGATGGTGGCCAGTGGGCTTGTCAGCCACGTCACCGCCTCCAGTACCGGTGTCTACCGCGGACGCACCCTGCGCCTCCCGCGGCCGCACATCACCCACGGCAGGGTCCTGGTCGCCATGACCGACCACCCCAACAACGCACCCGCCCCCAGCCACACCACCCCAGAACCTGCCCGCCCCCACACCACAGCGGCGCCTTCTGCGGCGAACGTGACCACATCCACCACTCCTGACGGGCTCACCACCCGTCCCCGAACCTCGTCCGCGGCCCCCCAGCCCGAGCCTCCCGCTGTGCCGGCAGAGCGCACCATCACCGCACTCACCGGAGTCCAGCGGCTGCTCGCCGGTCTCCCGGACGACCAGAAGTAGAGGAACAGCACCATGCGCATCCCCACCACCGCCATCGTCGGTAACCTGCGATGGACCACATCAGGCACCGTATGGGCCGACTGGCTGCTGTCCGGCATCGCCTACAAGCACAGCTCCACCAAGACCAAGCGAGCCGTCCGTGACGCCCACACCGCCTTCTACCGCGCCCTGCCCGGCGAATCCCTGCTCATCAGCCCCGTCACCAGCCTCGACCCCAGCGCCATCGTCGACCGCATGCTCGCCGGCGTCGACCTGGAAGCCCACCCCGCCTGGGCCGAGGAGACCCTCGCCACCTACGACACCCTCGCCGAGATCCCCCTGGGCAGCCGCCTCTACTGGCTCAGCGTCCCCCTGGGCAGCCACAACCTGCTCGACCGCCTGCGCAGCACCACCACCGCCAGCCTGAACCGCCTCACCGACCAGCTCAGCCTGCCGCGCACCATCCCCGACCCCGACGAAGTCGCCCGCCGCACCGCCCAGGCCAAGGCCATCGCCGAACGCATCCCCAGCTTCAGCCCCCGCCCCGCCACCGCCGCCCAGATGCTGTGGCTGCACCAGCACATGCTCACCCGCGGCCTCTACCGCGAAGGCCCCGTGCCCACCCCCGGCGACCTGACCAGCGACCTGGCCGTCACCCCACGATCCCTGATGGGCCACCCCCACTTCGACGAGGGCTGCCACACCGACGCCACCACCCGCACCGATCGAGCCAAGGCCCGCAACCCGCTGGCCACCAACAACCACATCCTCAAGGTCACCGACATCACCGCAGTCGACGCCGAATCGTCCTACCAGGCGCTCGGCGTCATCTCCCGCCCACCCAGCGGCGGCATGGAGTTCCCCGGCAGCGAGCTGCTCGGCCGCATCGACGAATCCGGCCTCGACGTCGACTGGGTGCAGCGCATCCACGTGGTGGGACGCGAGAAGACCATCAGCGCCAACCAGCGGGCCCTGTCCAGCCTGAAGGACCAGATCTTCCACACCGGAGGCGATGACCAGAGCAACATCACCGCCAACGCGGACCTCGCCCTGGTCGAGAACGCCCTGCAGGAATACGTCGAACTCATGGCCAGTGACGACCTCGAACTCGAAACCCGCATCACCACCATCCTCGCCATCGGCGCTCCCGACCGGGCTGGCGCGTTGGAGGATCTGCAGGTGCTGAAGTCCTTCGTGTCGGGCTGGCACCACAAGCTGGTGGTGCCTGTCGGGAACCTCGAAGACCTGTGGTGGGCGATGCATCCCGGCGTGGCCACGTCGGCGCTGGTGCGCGACATGGAGGGGATCACGACCAGCAAGATGGCCGCCGGGCTGGTTCCGATGATCGACACTTCGGTGGGAAGTGGGCGTGGCGTCCCCTTGTGCATCAACCTGGCCAACGGCCCCATGGCCGCCCAGAGCCTGCCCTTCGGCCCCAGCGACGTCATCTTCCATGACCTGGATGGCGCCTCCGAGCGCGACACGGTCGGGTCCTTGGCTGTGGCCTGCGAGACAGGCGCTGGAAAGTCGGTGCTGTTGAAGAAGCTCGTCGACGCCTCCTTGGACAAGGGTGGCATCGCCGTGATCGTCGACCGCACCGAGATGGGGGAGTACGCGCTGTGGGCTCAGGCTCGTCTGGGCGCCGACGTGGCCGTGGTCGAGATCATCGATCCCCAGTACAGCTTCGACCCCTTGCGCCTGTTCGCTGGCGACGAGGCGGCCACCGTCGCACAGGGCTTCTTCACCACCCTGCTGCACGTCCACCCCACCGAAGACCTGGGCATGGTTCTGGCCGAGGTGCTCGACCCCCAGTTCCGCGAGACCCACGGCCTCCAGGGCAGCGGGGACGTTGCCGACTTCTTGCTGGACTGCGACGACCACGACTGGCGAGACCTCGGACGCAAGATGCGGGTCTTCAAGGGCTCCAAGGACCGCCCGATCCCCACCGGCCGGGTCGTGTTCGACAGCAGCCTGCCCGTGCCCGACATCACCAAGTCGATGGTGATCCGCACCAACCGTCTGGAGCTGCCCAAGATCGAGCAGCTGACCCACGAGCACCTGTTCAAGCAGATGCCGATCTCGAAGATCTTCGGCCACTCCTACTACGGCCTGATCGCCGGCTTCGCCCGCAACGTGTGCTTCCGCGACCGTGGGCGCCAGGCCTTGTTCGTGATGGACGAGGTCAACATGCAGGTGAGCAGCCCCGACGTGGAGGCCTACCTCAAGGAGTTCAACCTGGACGGCCGCAAGCACAAGGCTGCCGCAGTGATGGCCGGCCAGAGCGTCATGGGAGGGGGAATGGGCAGCCCCGAGCTGCTCAACTCCTTCCCCACGCGCATCGTGGGGCGCTTCCGTGACCGCGAGCAGGCAATCGCATCGCTGACCTGGATGCTGGGCGGGGAGCACCCCGATGAGGAACTGGTGGAGATGGTCACCACCGACACCTCACCGATCATCAAGCGAGGCGAGGACGAGTACGTGGAGCCCCATCGCCGCGGCGAGTTCTTCCTGCGTGACAGCCAGGGACGCCAGGGGCGGGGCAAGGTCATTCCTCCCACGCAGAAGGCGCGCTTTGCTGCCGCCATGGCCACCGGCTTCGGCGGTGCCCAGTGATCTCGCGGTGGACGTGGCTGTGGCGGAGCCTGGGACGCCGCCCGCGGCTGCGCCGTGGACTGCTCACGCTGGCCATCGGGTGGTTGGTGATGATCGGGGTGGGTGCCTCTGTCGCCGTGGCCGATGACATCAGCGGCAAGGCCGCCAGCGACCCGATGATCACGTGGATGTCGCTGACCGACACCCACGGGGTGCCGATCTACGCCTACCAGATCTCGGGCCCCAAGGAGCCCACAGGGCTGGACGCCCTCAACCCCATCCCCAAGACCGCGACCCTGTGGCACTCCTTGGCCCAGCTGAGCTTCGCCAGCTACCGCACCGTCACCGCCTACGCGATCTGGGGCATCGACTGGATCGCCTCCTTTGAGTGGTTCAAGATGCTCAACGATCCGGCCATGCAGTTGTCCGGAAAATTCTCGATGCTGCTCGACCGGATCAACGTGATGCCCGCCTTCATGGCCATCACCGCACTGGTCGCGTTCATCCTGTGGGCCACGGGCCGGGGCGCCAGTGCCGTCTACGAGCTGGCGGCCTGCTGGATCATCGCCTCCCTCACCGTGGGCATGCTGGCCAACCCCATCTCCTCCGTCGGTGGAGATGACGGCCTGATCATGCAGACCCGCAACGCTGGCATCGAGATGGCCGGCTCCCTGACAGCGCCGGTGCAGGGTGATGTCGTCATGAGCACCGATGGCCGTGTCGTCCAGGAACCCAGCCTGGACATGTCCACCGACACCGACGCCCTGCAGTCAGAGCTCACCAGCAAGCTCATCGACGTCTTCGTGCGCCAGCCAGCCCAGCTGATCAACTACGGCAAGGTCCTGGACAAGACCGGATGCGAAGGAGCCTTCAACGACATCACCAAGGACGGCCCCTACTCCGACAGCTCCATTCCCATGGACAAGGTCACCGAATGTGACCAAGAAGCAGGTGGCTTCGCCGCCAACCCCTCACCAGCACAGCCCATGGCAGCCCTGGCGCTGGCCCCCGCTGGGCTGGCCATCCTCGTCCTGGCCGTCCTGATCGCTGGCGGCATCGTCAGCGCCACCGGATGGGCGCTCTACAGCGCGGTGAAGATGCTGTGGTCCAACCTGCAGGCCCTGCTGCCCGGCGGCAACAGGGACGGTCTGGCCATGGACATCGCAGAGATCATCGTGAACCTGGCCCTGCTGTGGTTCTCGGTGTTCATCCTGGCCATCTACCAGGTCCTGGTCACCGGGATCTTCAACGAGGCCGACAACGAGGCCCTGCCCAAGACCTTCATCCAGGCCGACATCCTGCTCATCTTGCTCGTGTGGATCTACAAGAAGCAGAAGGACAAGATCCACCACCAGGCCGAACGCATCGCTCGGTTCCTCTCCCAGCGACCCCAAGGCGGCAACTTCAAGGCCCCCGTTCGCCCCAACTGGAATCCGGTCAAGGCCGCAGCCGGCGCGGCCGCGGGCACCACCATGCTCCTGCGTCGCCGGCAACCCCGCAGAGCACCCACCGCCTCTCCCGCGAACCACACCTTCGCCCCGACCCAGATCAACATCTTCGGTGGCCAGGCCGACCAGCACGACCCCGACGAAACAGCTCGGCCACGCGTCACGGTCACCCAGGTCGACCCTGACCCCCAGCCCTCCCCAGCCAAGAGACTGGCCATGATCACGGGCAAGACCGCAGGAAGCGCCCTGCTGGGGCATGCCACGGGGGGTGCGTCCACCATCCTGCTGGCCGCCAATCGTGCACGTCGCCTGGCGCTGAACACCCGCCAGCGGGCCTCACAACGCCGAGAAATCGAAGGCCGACTGCGGCCCGGGGCGCTCCCGCCGGCCCCGACTCGCCCCCAGCTGGGCCCCGGCCCTGCCAGCGGGAACCACAACCCCCGCAGTGGCGACGCGTCGCGGCCCGGCCGCCCCAACCGGCCACACCCGTCGGGCGGTGGCCTGTTCGGGTGGATGCGCAACATGCGCAGTGCAGGCTCCACCAAGTCCGCAGCCGACGGCTACCGCAGGATCCGCACCCGCGACGGCGTCGTCCTGATCCCCTCCACGCCCGCATCGGGCCCCTCGGCGGGTGGAGGCCGCAGCGCTGCGAGTGCGGCGTGGCTGCGCCGCCGTCGGCGCCGGGGTGACAGCCGATGAAGAAGTGGCTGCTCGGCGGCGTCGGCAGCACCCTGGCCCTGATCCTGCTCACCCTGCTGGCCATCCCGATGCTGATGCTGCTGCTGCTCGACGACGACGGGGACCAGGCCGAAGCGGGCATGGTCGGGGGAGTGGGCGGACTGTCCGCGGCCGTTCCCGCCGAGTACGTCGAGTGGCTGCTCAAGGCCGGCGCCATCTGTCCCGAGGTCTCTGCGGCCCTGCTCGCCTCCCAGCTCGCGGCCGAGTCAAACTTCAACCCCACCGCGGTCAGCCCCGTGGGAGCCCAAGGGATCGCCCAGATCATGCCGTTCAACTTCGGCATGCTCCGCGACGACAACGGCAACGGAGTGGCCTCGGCCCTGGACCCGGCCGACGCGATCATGTTCCAGGGGCGCTTCATGTGCTCCTTCGCGCCCATGTTCCGTGGCGGGGCCAGCGGCGACGAGCTGGTGCGCTTCATGCTGGCCGCCTACAACGCCGGCCCCGGCGCAGTCCTGCCTTCCGGTTGTGGCACGGCCAACACCACCACCTGCCGGCCACGCATCCCCCAAAACGGCGAGACCCCGCCCTACGTCGACCGGATCATGGCCAACCTCGCCCAATACCAGGGCGCCGACCCCAACACCATCGCTGCCGACGGCGCCTGGATCCACCCCGTGGCCAGTTACACCACCGGCGGCACCTTCCGCCAAGTCGGCCGACACTGGGCGATGTGCGGCTGGCACACCGGCTACGACTACGCCGCCGCCCAAGGCAGCCCCGTCAAGGCCGTCTTCTCCGGCACCGTCATCCACGCCTCCTGGGGCTCCGACGCCGGCGGCACCGGCGCCGCCTACGGCAACCAGGTGATCATCGCCCACCCCAACGGGATGCGCTCCTACTACGACCACCTGACCGCCTTCGCCGTCTCCCAGGGCGACCAAGTCACCACTGGCCAGCTCATCGGTCAGGTCGGCCAGACCGGCAATGCCTTCGGCGCCCACTTGCACTTCGAGCTCACCAAGGCCGCACCGTTCACCTGCGACAACTTCATCGACCCCCACGCCTTCATCCAGTCCCGCCTCACCGCCCCCACCAACACCACCAAGACCACCGCCGGCAGCACCGCCCTCACCGCCAAGGTGATCGCCGCCGCCAAGAGCCAGCTCGGCGTGCGCTACTCCTACGGCGGCGGATCCCTCGACGGACCCAGCGCCAACATGTCCGGCGTGGTCGGCTTCGACTGCTCCTCCCTGGTCCGCTACGCCTGGTACCAGGGCACCGGACGCAGGATCACCCTGCCCCGCACCTCCGAACAGCAAGCAGCCCAGCTCACCAAGGTCACCTCCCCCCAACCAGGAGACCTCGTGGTGTTCAACATCAACGGCAACGGCTACAGCCACGTCGGGCTCTACCTGGGCGGCGGCCAGATGATCCACGCCCCCAACCCCCGCAAGACCGTCGAGATCACCACCATCACCAGCGGCTACTACGCCAACCAGTCACCCAGCTACCGGAGGCCAGCATGAAGCGCGCCATCCTCGTCGTGATCCTGCTCGCCTTCGCCGCCTGGGCACTGCTGGGCCCCACCGACGAACCCGCCACCCCCACCACAGCTCAAGCACCAGCCACGGCCACCACCGCATCCACCAGCACCCCGGAACCCACCACCATCCCCACCAAGGCAACTGTGACCCCCGGCCAGGTCATGGACGCCGACACCAGCCCCGTCCCCAAACCCAGCGGCCCCCGCCCCACCATCACCCCCGAACCCCTGCCCAGCCAGGCCCCCACTACCGTCCCCATGGTCACCATCACCCCCAACCCCACCCCCACCCAGCTGCCTGCGCTCCCGGCACTGGATGATCCGCAGACGGTGGCATTGGCCTTCGCGCAGCGCTACTTCACTCTCGACACGTCCGTGGACAACAGCCCGGCAGCAGGCCGTGCCCGTGCTGCTGCCGTGGCCACTCCGCGCCTGGCCGCCCAGCTGGTGCAGGCCCCCGTCAACGGGCGTTCCGGGGGTGACTGGCTGGCACTGCTCGAGCACCAGGGTTGGACCGAGGCCCAACCCACGGTGGTCACCCTGGGCAGCGCCCCGGACGACACCGGCACCACCGTGGTGAGGGCAGTGCGGGTGGACCTGCGATCGCGAGGAACCGACTCCTGGTTCGACAGGCGCACGCCGTTGATCACCGTGGAGCTTGACCGGGTCGACCAGGAGTGGCGAGTGGATGCCTACCAGGTGCTCGAGGGATAGACACCACAGGTCCTTCACGTCCCCGGTCCCACGCACCTAGCGTCACGAACACCCCACCAATGGAGGACCCCCATGACCCCGCAGTCGCACCGCCGGCCCGGCAGCATGCAGGACGGGCAGTGATGATCAACCCGTCCGGCTTGGTGTGGTGGCAGCCGTTGCCCCAGATGGACATGCAGATCCCCTACATCGGCCGCGCCATCGGCTGGCAGCACCTGGCCCCCACACAAGGGCGGGGCATCGTATGGGCACGCGCCGACAGGTGCGACCCCGACGACCCGTTCGACCTGGAGATCTCGCGCGCCGTGCTGCTGGACCTGTTCAGCGACGCCTACCCCACCGCCACGCAGCTACGTCGCCGCGGCTGCAGCATCGATGCCTGGCAGGTGCATCCCGTCGACACCTCCCACCAGCCCTTCGTGGACGGGGAAGTGGTGCTGGCACACCCGGGGAACCCCACCCACCATGTCCTGGTCAACCAGGACCTGCAGGACCCCCGCCGGGTACGCAGCCTGATGCGATGGGCCACCCACGCCGCGCTCGACTTCAGCGAGCAGCAGGCCGAAGCCGTGGGGTGGCAACAGCGATCCGGGAAGTGGCAGCGCACCCTCTACGCGCATCCTTGCTTCTGGGAGGTCACGGCCAATGCGGTCTAAGGGTTGGCGGGATAGGTGCTCAGGACTGGGACAGTGCAAGCACGAGCGCAGGGGCGGGTCTCCCTGGCGCAGGAGATGTGAGATGCGCGTGAAACCCGACCATCACAATTTGCATTCCGCAATACGGATAGTGTGCGTGTTGTCTAGCGCCGCACCCCTCTCACCCGCAAGGATGGGCACCATGTCATCGACAACCATCGGCACCAGCAAGCGAGGCCGCAAGCCCCGCACACATGAGACGCGTGTGGCTGTGCAGAGCAAGCTGCCGGTGAGCACCTTTGATGAGATCTTCCCCCAGGTGAAGCGCGAGCTCGGGCTCACCCAGAGCGACTTTGTGGCGATCGCCACCATCCGCGTCGCGAACGAGCTAAGGGCCGAAGCTGGCCTGGAGCCGATCGAGATGCCCCTCTACCTGGTCGAGGCCCTTGAGGGATCGACCCCCCTGGACAACCCCCTGCAGGAGGCGCTTCTGGAAGCCAGCTAACCAGGAGACAGCAGAAGGGCTGGACCCCTTCCCAAAGGTCCAGCCCTTCATGTGCTGCAAAGCTCGCGTCTGACTGCTCGGGGTTTCCCGGCCCCACAGTCAGATCCTTGGGCCTCACGAGGAGACCCGGGTTCCGTGATGAGAAACCAAACAACTGTCATCACGGTAGCAGTGGCATCCCGCTCTTCCCAAGCGCCTGCCACCAATCCTCGATCGTGTCCTGCCCAAATCTTCAGGATCGGGCATCCTTCCCCACGGAGAGAACGATCGTGTCACCCCTTGCCACAGCCGGGTCTACCGTCCCGGACTCCTTCATCAAGATCCCGCACGCCGTCGTGCGCGACTCCCACTACAGCGACTCCGCCGTGCTGCTCTACGCCGCCTTGTGCAACCACCCAGGCGATCTGTCCGGATGGATTCGCAAACCCCACGCCCACCTGGCCCGCTACCTGGGCTGGGACACCAACAGCGTCAAGACCGACTCCGCCGCCAAGCGGGTCGCCCGTGCCATCAAGCAGCTCGTGACCGGCCGCCTCATCCAGGTGCGCTGGATCCGCGAAGGCCTCCACAAGGTGCCCACCTATCGCGTCACGCCCCGCTCGCCCAAGGAACCCTTCGAGGCCCTGCCACGGCCCATGTTCAAGGCCGCCTGCCACGAAGAGCTGTCCCGTGACGGCGCCGCCATGATGCGCCACTGGCTGCTGTGGCGCATGAGCGCCGGCGCCGCCGGCTGGACACGCCCCGACTGCAAGACCCTGGCAAACCGCTGCAAGCTCACTGCCAAGGCCGTCGCCCGGCGCCTGGAACAGCTCGCCGCAGCCGGCTGGGTCCGCATCATCAACGGCGTCGGAGGCGAAGCCCTACGGTTCCCCCACGCCCCGCAGGCATCCTGCAACAGCTCGATCGAACCGTCCCTCGAGGCAGAACGAAGTGTCCAGCAGCCTCCCGCAGGGAACGACGACGAGGTGTCCACCCTCGACGCAACCAAGTGTCCTGCTCGTTCTAGCCACCCGTCCTCAGACCACCCATCAAACGACCCCTCGGTGGGAGCGTCAGCGACCACCGTTGAGTCTGTAGAGGGCCGCGCCGCGACGGCGGGCAAGCCGCCGAGAACAAACAACCCACGACGTCACACACACCACGCGGCGGCCTGCCGAATCATCAATGCCCAGCCCCACCTCGCTGGAAACCACCTGACTAGAGTCCGCCACAAGGCCATCGCCATGCTGACCAAGCGACTGCGCACCGCAGCAACCACCCCTCGACCCATCGACCCAGCCAAGGCCACCGCCTACATCGCAGACCGCCTCGAACAGGCAGCCCAGGAAGACACCCTGAACACCAACCACTGCCAGCTGATCCGCCAAGCACTCGCCAACCTGCGCGCCGACACCCTGGCCGCGCTCGACACCGCCCCCACAACCCCCACCGACACCCCACAGGTCACGCCGTGCCTCGACACGATCGTCGTGCCCGAGGGCCCACAGCTCGAAGACCTCGCCGCGCTCCCGGCGCCCTCGCGACGGCAGGTCCACGATGACCCGGCCCTCGCCGTCGAAGCCGTCGCGGCTGACCTCGCCCGATGGCTGCTCGGCCAGTTGGAGAGCGATCCAGACAGCGATGTCGATCGTCTGCTGGGCCACGCACAGAGTCGCCTCGAGAAGACTCTGGCCGGCACGCCCTACCAGGTCGCCGCATCATTCGCCCCTGGCCTGGTGCGCCGCGCCTACGAACGCTCACTCCTGCAGCAGCAGGCCGACGAGCTCGCCGATCTCGACGAACTGCGCCGCATCCACGAACTCGCCATCACCAGTCTCGCCCAGGCCAGGACGGCATGACTCCACGCCACAACAAGCCCTGCCGCAGACTCGGCAAGTCCGGTGAACCGCTGGCGTGAGAGCAATGATCAGAACCTGTGGATGGCTCTCGGCGAGGTGACGTAGAGGAGACGTACCTCCCGAGCAAGATCGAAGCCCATGCTCAAGTTCGGATCGTGGTCGGCGTTGACGCGCCGGCTCGGGAAGGTACGTCCATGTTC
>NZ_JBHWOO010000087.1:0-3983 GCF_043424415.1 Luteococcus sp.
CTCTCTCCCCCGAGGCGCTCGGCCTGTTCGGTCAGGTCAAGCAGCTCTTCGACCCCAAGAACCTGCTCAACCCGGGCGTGCTCGTCGATCCGGTTCCCGTCGAGGCGGACATCCGCGTCGCCGCGACCATCAACTCCCCGCTACGCCTGGAGGACCCGGACTTCGTCACGGCCGTGCACCAGTGCACCGGCGTGGGCAAGTGCCTGGCCGACTCCACGGCCGGCGGTGGCGTGATGTGCCCGAGCTTCCAGGCCACCCGCGACGAGAAGGACTCCACCCGTGGCCGCGCCCGCGTGCTGCAGGAGATGGTCAACGGCTCGCTGGTCAGCCAGGGGTGGCGCTCGCCGGAGGTGCACGAGGCGCTGGACCTTTGCCTGAGCTGCAAGGGCTGCTCCTCGGACTGCCCCACCGGCATCGACATGCCCAGCTACAAGTCCCGGGTGCTCTTCGAGAGCTACCAGGGCCGGCTACGCCCGCTGAGCCACTATGCGCTGGGCTGGCTGCCGCGCTGGGGCCGTCTGGTGACGCGGCTTCCCGGTGTGGGCGCAGTGGCCAACCTGGGCACCCAGATGCCGGGGCTGAAGCACCTGGTGCGGCTGGCTGCCGGCGTCGACCAGCGACGCCCGATGCCCGAGTTCCGGGTGGACGGCAGTGCTCGGGCGCAGTTCAAGGACCGTGCCGCGACGATCCCCTCGACCCCGATGTCCAGCACGCCCGGGGGCACCCCGGCCGAGGCGCAGCACGCCGACGAGACCGCCCCCAGCCCCTATGAGCACCCCGAGGAGCAGAGCCCGGAGACCAAGGATGGTGCTCGGGCAGGCGCCACTGCTGGCAAGGACTGCGTCATCTGGGTGGACTCCTTCACCGACGCCTTCGTCGGCAACCAGCTCGCCGGACTGGTGCAGACCCTGGTGCGGGCCGGCTTCGAGCCGCGGGTGCTGCAGGAGACGGCCTGTTGCGGGCTCACCTGGATCACCACCGGCCAGTTGGACGGGGCCCGTCGGCAGCTGCGCGGCGCCCTCGACGTGTTGCACCCGATCGTCGCCGCGGGCATCCCGGTGGTGGGCCTGGAACCCAGCTGCCTGGCGGTCTGGCGCAGCGACGCCAAGGAGCTCTTGCACGACGACCCGCGCGTCGAGGAGGTCGCCCGCGGCGTCCACACGCTGGCGGAGCTGCTGCTGTAGGTCGAGGACCTCGAACTGCCCGACCTGTCGGGGCACACGATCGTCGCCCAGCCGCACTGCCACCACTCCTCGGTGCTGGGCTGGGCGGCCGATGCGGAGATCCTGCAGCGCACCGGCGCCGAGCTGGTGACCCTGGGCGGCTGCTGCGGCCTGGCGGGCAACTTCGGCGTGGAGCGCGGCCACTACGAGGTGAGCGTGAAGGTGGCCGAGCACGACCTGCTGCCCGCCCTGAGGGAACATCCCGAGGCGATCGTGCTGGCCGACGGCTTCAGCTGCCGCAAGCAGGTCAAGGATCTTGAGGCGCGCGATGCCATGACGCTGGGCGAGCTCATCGCGGCCCACCGCTGACATGCGCTGGTTCCGGCGCAGGCTGCGGTGGGAGGAGACGGCGACCCGGCAGGTCCCGTCGGTCTGTCCAGGCTCCGCCGGTCACGGCGTGGTGGCCAACAGGCGGGTGGAGGTGGACGGTGTGGAGGTGCTCGGGCTCAACGGGCGGGGCATCGCCATCAATCCGGACACCCAGCTGCCCTACGTGGCCGTGGTGGCCTCGATGATGGCGGTGGAGCTCTCCCGTCCGCTGCTGCCCTTCCTGGTGAGCAATGACCTGTTCGAGGCGGTCGGCGAGCTGTCCCCCGCCCCACCGGTGCAGGTGGACCTCTCGGCCGACGAGGACCCCTATGACGGTCGCACCTGGCGGGTGCACTGCGTCGACGAGTCGATGGCCACCGCCCTGCTGGACCGCGCCGCCTGGGAGTGGCTCGAGCAGCAGGGGCGTCGCAGCGCGCTGACGCTGTGGATCGACGGGCGGCATGTGGTGGCATCCCAGCCCATGTCCCGTGCTGATCGGGTGGCTCGGCGGCTGGTGGGTTTCCACCAGCTGGTCGAACGGCGCCTCGCCAGCGGCGAGCTGGATGCGTGGGCCGTCGACCCGCCCTACCCGGAGGTCACGAACCACTCCGTCGGCGTGTTCGATCCCCTGTACGTGCGCGACGGCGGCTGGAGCTTCACACCGGTGGATCGGGAGTTGCTCTTCTTCCTGTGGAAGATCCGGCCGGCCAGCCAGTACGGGGGCATGTTCCGTGGCGAGGTCGACGACACCAGCTTCGTGGGCCTCGACGAGGCGGGCCTGGCCTGCGTGGTGATGCTCCCCCTGGAGCGGGCCGTCCCCGACCACGTGCACTTTGCCCGTCGCCCGCTGGTCAGGCGCGACACCGTCACCACCGAATGGCTCGACTTCAACGATGACTTCACCGTCCGCTCCTCCGACGAGCGGGTGGGCCACCAGGTGACCAGCCCGCGGTTGATGGAATACCTCTACGACCACCGGGTGCATCGCCTCGACGTGAAGGGCGACTGGATCTTCGTGCGCCTGCGCCGCCCCACGGCCGAGAAGGTGCGCCAGGCGGTGCGGGTGATGGCCGGCGCCCGAGAACTCCTTCCCCGCCACGGCGTGGGCTGACGGCGTCCGCTTGGGCCGGTCACCGATCCGACCTACCGTGGACCTGCGGACGCCTCCTGTGCATACAGGGGAACGGGTCCAGCTTCTCCTCCGGGCCCGTGCACCTGCAGCTCGTTCTTGTCAGCCTGGGATTCAGAGCCGCCATGGGCCGCCCAGCACGTCATTGCCACGCAGCATCGGGTACCAGTGGCGGGCGAAGCTCTTCCACGGATGCGCCAGCACCTGCTGATAGGCGGAATAGGCCACCATGTCGGCCTCTGGAGCCACTGGCTGCGGTCGGAGTGCTGGAACATCGGGTCTTCCAGGACCCGTCGCCGGCCGAGTCACAGCGCCCGGTGCGCGGTGACATGGCCGGTGTCGGTACCGCCGCCGTCCATCACCACCAGTGCATGCGCGTCGCGATGGTCGAGTCAACGCCCCAGTACCTGTGCCCAGTCGTCATCGACCACCCCCGCCCAGCTGAAGCAGATGATCCCGGAGCGCTGCGCGCCGGAGCCGTCCACGTGGACCAGCCTCATTGCGTCCTCTCGTCCCTGACCCACATTCCACCGGATGGCTCTGACAAAGCGCTTCCAGGGACGCGCAAGGGTCGCCACAGTCGTGCGTGGGCTGGTCGCAGCCCCGACGGGAACAAAGCAGGTTCCTGGCTGGTTGCAGCGGCCATGGAGATCGACATCTGGTCCGACATTGCCTGCCCGTGGTGCTACATCGGACTGACGCGCTTCCGGCGCGTGCTCGACGGCTTCGAGCACCGGGAGCAGGTCAGGGTCCGAGTGCACAGCTTCCAGCTCGACCCGGCCCTTCCCGAGTCCTTCGACGGCACCGAGGCCCAGTACCTCGCCCGGTCCAAGGGCATGCCCGAGGAACAGGTGCGCCAGATCTTCCAGCAGGTCGCTGCGGCCGGCGAGTCCGAGGGCCTGACCTTCGACTTCGAGTCGCTTGCCGTGGCGAACAGTCGCCGCGCCCACCGCCTGCTGCATGCCGCCCGCGTGGAGGACCAGGACGGTGACACGGCCCAGCGTCTCGAGATGGCCCTGTTCCGGGCCCACTTCACCGACGGGGAGTCGATCGGGGACGCCGAGGTGCTGGTCCGGTTGGCCACCGAGACAGGGCTCGACGAGCAGGCCGCACGTCTGGCAGTCGGCGACGGCCCGGTGGCCGAGAAGCTCGACCAGGCCGTCCAGAACGACATCAACCTTGCCGGCCACCTCGGCATCCAGGGCGTGCCCTTCTTCGTGCTGGCCAACAAGTACGGCATCTCCGGCGCCCAGCCGGCCGAGGCCCTCGAGCAGGCACTCAGCCAGGCCTGGAGAGAGCTGCACCCGCAGGTCCAGCCGCTG
>NZ_JBHWOO010000088.1:0-3127 GCF_043424415.1 Luteococcus sp.
GTAGCGCAGGTGGGTGATGAAGCGGGCGCTGTTGACCGAGTTGCGGTCCAGCGGGGCATCCATGGCCGACTCGATGATGTCGAAGACCTGGTTGAAGACGCCGGTCATCTGGTAGGTCTTCGACAGGTCTCCACCGTTGAAGGAGGCATTGACCAGGTGCAGCGCGACCGGCATCGCCTCGTCCGGGTGGAGGGGCTGGTCGAGCTCGGCATTGACGCGCTCCAGCAGCCGCTCGGCCGTCGCGATCTCCTGCGGGTACAGGTGGGCCACCTCGGCGCGCAGCGGGTAGTCCACCTCGATGCCGCTGCGGGCGCGCTTGATGGCGAAGCTCAGGTGGTCGGCCAGCGCCACCAGGGTGCTCGACGGGTAGCCCTGCGGCAGGTCGCCCCGCACGGCGTCGAGTGCCCGGGCCGCCAGGTCGAGGTGTTCGGGTGGGATGGCCGCCAGCAGCGCCGCGAAGTTGTCGGCATTGCGTCCGGCGTCGGGCACGAAGGTGCGCACCACCTTTGACTCGTCGACCAGCTGGCCCGGCCTTGCCTGGAAGCCCAGGCCACGCCCGGTGAGCACCACCTCGTCGCCCGAGGCGGCGCGGGCGAGCACCACGTTGTTGTTGAAGACCCGCAGGAGCTCCATCGCCCCACCTCCGTTCGTGCTGCTGGACTGGTGACGGGGCCGAACCTGCCAGGGATCCGTGACAGGTTCGGCCGTCCCGTGCCGGTTCGACCGGTCCGCCGTCAGGTCAGGCTGGCGCCATTGCTGGCGATGACCTGCTTGTAGAAGTCGAAGGACTTCTTCCTGTAGCGCTCCAGCGTGCCGGTGCCGTCGTCATTGCGGTCGACGTAGATGAAGCCGTAGCGCTTGGACAGCTGCGCGGTCGAGGCGCTCACCACGTCGATCGGGCCCCACCAGGTGTAGCCGAGCAGGTTCACGCCGTCGGCGATGGCCTCGCGCACCTGGACCAGGTGGTCATTGAGGTACTGGATCCGGTAGTCGTCCTCGACCGTCTTCACGCCATCCTTCTCGACCAGTTCGTCCTTGGCGCCCAGCCCGTTCTCGACGATGAACAGCGGCTTCTGCCAGCGGTCCCAGTAGTCGTTGAGCACCAGCCGCAGGCCCACCGGGTCGATCTGCCAGCCCCACTCGGAGGCGGGAAGGGTCGGGTTCGGGACGCCGGCGAAGATGTTGCCCGGGCCCTTCTCCACCGACGGGTCGGCCGAGGCGCAGATGCTGACGTAGTAGCTGAAGCTGACGAAGTCGACGGTGTGCTTCAGCGTCTCGCGGTCCTCCTCGGTGATCTCCAGCTCCACGCCCAGCTCGGCCAGCTTGCGCAGGAAGTAGCCGGGGTAGGCGCCGCGGCAGTGCACGTCGCCGAAGGCGTAGTTGTCGCGGTCGATCATCCTGCCGGCCAGCACGTCGGCCGGGTCGGGCGTCAGCGGGTAGACCGGCATCGAGATGATCATGCAGCCCACCTTGAGCTCCGGATTGACCTCGTGTGCGATGCGGGTGGCTGAGGCCGATGCGACCAGCTCGTGGTGGATGGCCTGGTAGAGCTGCTGCTGCGAGAGCTCCTCCTTGGGGGTCCAGATGCCGCCCGACATCAGCGGCGCGTGCAGCACCGAGTTGATCTCGTTGAAGGTGAGCCAGTACTTCACACGCTTGCCGTAGCGCTCGAAGCAGGTGCGGGCGAAGTTCTCGTAGAAGCCGATCAGGCGACGGTCCACCCAGCCGTCATAGGTCTTGGCCAGGTGCAGCGGGGTCTCGTAGTGGCTCAGCGTCACCAGCGGCTCGATGCCGTGCTTCTCGCACTCGTCGAGCACCCGGTCGTAGAAGGCCAGGCCGGCCTCATTGGGCTCGGACTCGTCGCCCTTGGGGAAGATGCGGCTCCAGCCGATCGAGAAGCGGAAGACCTTGAAGCCCATCTCGGCGAACAGGGCGATGTCCTCGGCATAGCGGTGGTAGAAGTCGATGCCCTGGAGCTTCAGGTTGTCGGGGGTGGGCTCTTCGACGGGAGGGGCGGTGATGCCCTTGGGCATCACGTCCTGGATGCTCAGGCCCTTGCCGTCGACGTCATAGGCGCCTTCGTACTGGTTGGCGGCAACGGCTCCGCCCCACAGGAAGCCTTCGGGGAAAGTTGTTTTCATGTCTCGATTCTCCTCGTTCTGTGCGTGGTGTGAAGGGTGGTCAGGAAGTGACGACGCAGGCATTGCTGGCGGCCTCGACCGGGCCGGGGGCGGCGGGGGTGACCTCGGTCATCTTGGCGGTGTTGGTGACCACGACGATCGTGGTGGACTCGTAGCCGGCGCCCGCCACCTTGTCGAGGTCGACGGTGCACAGCGTCTGGCCCTTGGCGACGCGCTGACCCTTGGCGACGGCGGGCGTGAAGCCGTCACCCTTCATCTGGACGGTGTCGATGCCGATGTGGACGAGCACCTCGGCGCCGTTGTCGGCGCGCAGGCCGAAGGCGTGGCCGGTCTTCATCGAGACCATCACCGTCCCGTCGCAGGGGGCGACGAAGGTGCCGTTCTCGGGCACCACGCCGAAGCCGGAGCCCATGGCGCCGGAGGCGAAGACCTTGTCGGGCACCTGGTCCAGGGCCACCAGCTGGCCGTCGGCCGGCGAGCCGAGGGTGACGACGCCGGCAGCGACCGGGGTGGGGGCGACGGCGGCCGGATCGGTGCCGGGCTCGGACTCGTCGGCGACCGGGTCGGGCAGCACGTCGGCCTCCTCGTCGGGCTGCTCGCGGTCCATGGCGACCAGGGTGATGCCGAAGGCGATGGCCACGGCGGCGGCGCAGCCGATGAGCTGCATGGTGAAGTTGCCGTGCTGCATGTAGGCGGGCAGGCCCAGCAGGCTGGGGAAGACGAACTGGTTGTTGGCGCTGCCACCCAGGGCGGCGATCGTGCCGCCCACCGCACCGCCGGCGATGCCGGCGTAGAAGGGCAGCTTCAGCGGCAGGTTCACTCCGTAGATGACGGGCTCGGTGACGCCGGCGACGAAGCCCGACAGCGAACCGGCGGTGGCGATGTCACGACGCTTGGCGCTGCGGGTGCGCAGGGCCACGGCCAGCGCGGCGGCGGCCTGGGCGAGCACGGCGGGCGGGATCGGGCCGCCGAGCAGGGTGTAGCCC
>NZ_JBHWOO010000089.1:0-4194 GCF_043424415.1 Luteococcus sp.
TCTCTGTGCGGCGGCCGAAGAAGTCCAGGGCGGGCTTGTGGGCCCAGGTGCGGGTGGCGACGTCGAGCTCGTCCACCAGGGACCCTGCCGGGTAGTCCAGGCCGTGGCGGGTGACGCCCTCGTGGTAGGCGGCGCTCCAGCGCTCCTCGAGCATGGTCATGATGGCTCCTCGGGGACGTGACAGACGGGGTCGTGGACCTGGCAGGCGGGTAGGCGGGCACCGGGACGTGACCGGCGGGCGTGGGCCCAGGTAAGAGTAAGCCCCGCCCCTGGCCCTCACGGTACAGTCGCGACGTGACTGCGACGACGCTCCTGATCCCCACCGACGACGGCGACCTGCCTGGCCTGCTATGGCTCCCGCCCGGCCCCGGCAGCACCGACCGAGCGGTCCCGGGCCTGGTGGTGCTGCAGGAGATCTTCGGGCTTACCGACTACATCGAGCAGCGCTGTGCACAGCTGGCCGAGCTGGGCTACGCAGTGCTGGCGCCGCAGCTGTTCGCCCGACTGGACCCGCCGGTGGTGGGCCTGCCCGACGGTGAGGACTTCGAGACGTGGCTCGGCGAGGGCGTGGCACTCACGCAGGCCCTGCCCTGGGGACGCGCCGAGTCCGACGCGATCGCGGCGCTGGACGCCCTGCGCGCCCACGACTCGGTCGATGCCGAGAGGGTAGGGATCATGGGCTTCTGCTACGGCGGCGGCCTGGCGTTCTCCGCCACGGCCACCGCGACCGAGCAGGGCACGGCCCCCGCGGTGCTGGTCAGCTACTACGGCTCCGCACTGCCCACTCTGCTGGAGAGGGCAGGATCGGTGAGCGTACCCAGCCTGCACGTGTTCGGCACCGCCGATGCCTTCATCCCCATGGAGCAGGTGGAGCAGATCCGCGAGGCCGTCACCGACAGCGGCGCACGGCAGCAGGTGCGATTCGAGCTGCACGAAGGCGCCGGTCATGCCTTCGACAACCCCCACCCTGCTCTCCATCACGCCGAAGCGGCTCAGCAGGCCTGGACGCAGACAAGGCAGTTCCTCGGCGAGGAACTGCCAGTCGGCTGAGGGCTGACGAGGTCAGCGGCCCCTGTTGAGGATCTCCAGCGCGGACTGCGCGCGATCGAAGGGCACCTCCACGGTGTAGGAGCTGGCCTTCATGGTGGACTGGGAGTGGAAGTTGCGGTTCTGGCCCTGGGCGGCGAAGGCGATGAGGCCGAAGATCGCGCCCCACACCGCACCGAACACCACA
The DNA here is from genome assembly GCF_043424415.1 of Luteococcus sp. Taxonomy (NCBI): domain Bacteria; kingdom Bacillati; phylum Actinomycetota; class Actinomycetes; order Propionibacteriales; family Propionibacteriaceae; genus Luteococcus; species Luteococcus sp. The sequence continues at coordinate 1,235 of NZ_JBHWOO010000089.1, forward strand.
GCCCCCAGCAGCGTGCTCAGGAAGCCGATCGGCACGAAGATCGCCATCAGCAGGCCGATCAGCAGACCGAACCAGGCACCGGAGCCGGCACCGAACAGGGCCGCCTTGCCGTAGTTCATGCGGCCACGCACGATCTCCACGCTCTTGAGGTCATGGCCCACGATGCGGGTGGCGCCCACCTCGAAGCCGGAATCCGACAGCAGATCCACTGCGGTCTGGGCCCGGGTGTACTCGGAGAAGTCGGCAACCGTCTCAACGGGCCGTCACGTTGAGAACTCAACGACATCGGCGAGGAGTCGGCGTGGAGCAGGGAGACGGGCGGGAGGTCGAGGGCCGGGCGGTGGTCGCCCGGGAGCTGCGGCGCACCGTGGCGGAGATCCAGCGGTGGACCCAGCGCTGGCTGCACCGACGCACCGGGACCAGCCTCTCCCCCAACGAGACCCACCTTCTCGGACACCTTCAGAAAGCCGGCCCGCAGCGGATGAGCGCCTTGGCCTCCTGGCAGAACGTGGACAAGTCCACCATGACCATGCAGGTCAAGACCCTGCTGGAGCGCGGCTTCGTGCAGCGCAGCCCCGATCCGGAGGATCGCCGCGCCGTCATCGTCGAGCTGACCGACGCGGGAGGCGAAGTGCTGGCCGCCTACGCCGACCGCGCATCGGAGATCCTCGGGGAATCGCTGCGTGGCTGGAGCGATGAGGACCTCAGCCGTTTCAGCCGCGACCTGGCCCGCTTCGCCGGTGACCTGGAGAGCGCACTCGAGCAGACCATCGAGCACCGGGGCTAAACGGACGCGCCGCGACTGGGGTCGAGCGCCGGGGCCGAGGCCGAGCGCCGAGCCTTATTCCTGGCTGAGGTCCACCTGCGCCTGGTACGCGGTGGGCGGGCACTCGGGCCCGTTGGGCTGGACCACCACGGGAGTGACGGTCACGGTGACAGGTCCGCGCAGGGTGGCTCCGTCGCCATCGAGCAGGGCCGCCTCGACCTCAACGGGCTGCGTCGAATCGATCCCGTCGATCTGCACGAAGGTCTGGTCCAGGCCGTTCTGCGTGAACTCCTGGCCCACGTAGGTCTCGCTGCGTGCGCACACACCGTCCACGCACACCTCGGCCATCCATGACTCGGCAACGACCTCCGGGCCGACGACGACGCTCACCCCGTTGGACGCCCCGACCTCCGTGCACGCCTGCGGGGGCGTGCAGGAGACGAGCACCAGCGGGGCGATCAGCAGCGCGGCCGGCAGGAGCTGGAGCCCGATCCGGCCGCGCATCGCATCAGCCCTTCACCGAGCCGGACATCAGCCCAGCGATGAAGTACTTCGAGAGGATCACGTACACCAGCAGCGTGGGCAGCGACGCCAGCAGCGCGCCGGCCATCGAGACGCCGTAGTTGGTGAGCAGGGCCCCGTTGGCGATGTTGTTCAGCACCAGGGTGACCGGGCCGTTGTTCGGGGTGGAGAAGAACACCGCGAACAGGAAGTCGTTCCAGGCGCTGGTGAACTGCCAGATCAGCACCACCACGAAGCCGGGGATCGCCACCGGCAGCGCCACCGACCAGAAGGTGCGCAGCATCCCGGCGCCGTCCACCTTCGCGGCCTCCATCAGCTCATGGGGGACGGTCTCGAAGTAGTTGCGGAAGATCAGGGTGGTGATCGGGATGCCGAACACCACGTGCAGCAGGATCAGCGAGGGCACCCCGTTGGGGATCTGGAGGGCCAGCACCAGCTCCAGCAGGGGGATCATCACCGCCTGGTACGGCAGGAACATGCCGAACAGGATCAGGGTGAACACGATGTCGGCCCCGGGGAACCGCCAGCGGGAGAGCACGAAGCCGTTCAGGCAGCCCAGCACCGCGGAGATGATTGTGGAGGGCACCACCATCGAGACGGTGCGGCCGATGGCGGGAGCGAGCTGTTCCCAGGCACTGGCCCAGTTCTCCAGCGTCCAGGTGGTGGGCAGCAGCCAGGCACGGGCCGGGGACGCATCGCCCACGCCCTTGAAGCTGGTAACGAACAGCACGTAGACGGGGATGAACACGAACACCACGCCGGCCAGCAGCAGCGCGTAGCGCAGGGTGCGGGCCAGGGCGCGCTTGCCCGGGTCCGGGGCGTTGCGCGTGCGGGGCGGAGTGGGCGCGGCCTGGGGGTTGCCGAGGCCCGCGGCGGGGGTCGCGGTGGTCATCGGCGGCGCTCCCGGCTCTGGTGGATGAGGTAGGGCACGATCAGCACCGCGATGACCACCAGCAGGATGGTGCCCACCGCGGCGGCGTTGGCGTAGTCGTAGCTGGACTTGAACACGAACATGTCCACAGCAGGCACCTTGGTCTGGTGGTTCGCCGGCTTCGAGATCGACATGATCAGGTCGAAGGACTTCAGCGACATGTGCGCAATGATCACCAGGGCGCTCATCAGCACCGGGGTCAGCTGCGGGAAGATCACGTGGCGGTACATCTGCATCTCGGTGGCGCCGTCCACCCGGGCCGCCTCGCGCAGCTCGTCGGGGACCCCGCGGAAGCCGGCCAGGAACAGTGCCATCACGTAGCCGGACAGCTGCCACACCGCCGGCAGGGCGATCGCCAGGATGCCGAAGGTGATGCTGTTCCACCAGGGGTTCTGCAGGAAGTCCAGCCCCACCATCTGGAACAGCCGGTTCAGGCCCGAGGCGTTCTCGCCCTGGTTGGAGTTCAGCAGCCAGCGCCACACCACACCGGAGGCCACGAAGGAGATCGCCATCGGGAAGAGGTAGACGGTCTGGAAGAAGCGGCCACCGGCCAGGGGGCGCTCCAGCAGCCAGGCCCACACGAAGCCGATCGCCATCGCGCCCACCAGGAACGCCGCGGTGAACAGCAGCAGGTTCGTCATGGAGTGGCGGAACGCCTGGGTGGAGAACAGGTCGATGTAGTTCTGCAGGAACACGAACGCGACCGGCTGGCGGCCGTTGGCCTGCGCAGCGGTGTGGTTG
>NZ_JBHWOO010000090.1:0-25989 GCF_043424415.1 Luteococcus sp.
AAGTTGAGCGGTCCCGCGCCATCGCGCCGTCCGGGTGACAACCCGGGGACGTGCCGTGGATCAGGCGGTGCGCCCGTGACAGAGCTTGAACTTCTTGCCCGAGCCACAGGGGCAGGCCTCGTTGCGACCCACACCCTTGAAGGGGTCGGCCTCCTCGGGTGCCGCCCGGCGGGCCCGCGCCTCGCCCTGCTCGTCAGGAGCGGAGTAGGTGAGCTCCTGCGCGCGTCGGGCCCCCAGGCCCTTGGCCTCGATGTGGGGACGCTCGGCCTCAGCCTGCCCGTTGAGCTCGCGCAGCATGGTCTCGACATCCACCGGTGCACCATCGGCGCCCTGCACCAGGCCCACCTGGGGGGTCTGGTCCACCTGCACCTCCAGGTTGAACAGGAAGCCGACGACCTCCTCCATGAAGGCCTCCATCATGGCGTTGAACATGGTGCCGCCCTCGCGCTGGTACTCCACCAAGGGGTCACGCTGTGCCATGGCGCGAAGGCCGATGCCCTCGCGCAGGTAGTCCATCTCGTAGAGGTGCTCGCGCCACTTGCGGTCCAGCACCGTCAGCAGCACCTGGCGCTCGAACTCGCGCATGTTCTCCGCGCCCAGGGCCTCCTCGCGCTCGTCATAGGCACCCATCGAGTCCTCGACGAAGGCCTCGACCATGGTCTGAACATCGGTCTCGTCGGTCCACTCGTCCTTGACCAGGGCCACCGGGTAGAGGGTCGACATCTCGGCCCAGAGGGTGTCCAGGTCCCAGTCCTCGTGGAAGCCCTCGGTCCGGGAGCGCACCAGCTGCTCGACCACCTTGCGCACATTGCCGCGCAGCTGCTCCTCGACGTCGGCGCCCTCGAGCACCTTGCGGCGGTCGGCGTAGATGGCGTGGCGCTGGCGGTTCATCACGTCGTCGTACTTGAGGACGTTCTTGCGGATCTCGAAGTTCTGCGCCTCCACCTGCTTCTGGGCGCTCTCGATGGAGTTGCTGATCCACTTGTGCTCGATCGGCTGGTCGTCGGGCACCTTGAGCGAGACCATGGCCCGCTCCACCACGTCGGCCTTGAACAGGCGCATCAGGTCGTCGCCCAGGCTCAGGTAGAAACGGCTCTCGCCGGGGTCGCCCTGACGGCCGGAACGACCGCGCAGCTGGTTGTCGATGCGGCGCGACTCGTGGCGCTCGGAGGCCACCACGTACAGGCCGCCTGCCTCGGCGACCTCTTCGTGCTCGCTGGCCACCTGCTTCTCGATCTGCTCCAGCACCTCGGGCCAGGAGGCCTCGTAGTCCTCGGGCGTCTCGACGGGGTCGAGGCCCTTGTTGCGCAGCACCTGGTCGGCCAGGAACTCGGCATTGCCGCCGAGCATGATGTCGGTGCCTCGGCCGGCCATGTTGGTGGCCACGGTGACCGCACCCTTGCGTCCGGCCATCGCGACGATCCCGGCCTCGCGCTCGTGGTGCTTGGCATTGAGCACCTCGTGCGGCACCCCGGCCTGCTTGAGCAGGTGCGAGATGACCTCGCTCTTGGCGACGCTGGCGGTACCGATGAGCACCGGCTGGCCCTTGGCGTGGCGCTCGGCCACGTCGGCGACGACGGCCTCGAACTTGGCCTGCTCGGTGCGGTAGATCAGGTCCTTCTGGTCGATGCGCTGCATCGGCCGGTTGGTGGGGATCTGCACCACGCCGAGACCGTAGATCTTCTGGAACTCGCTGTCCTCGGTCTTGGCCGTACCGGTCATGCCGGAGAGCTTGGTGTACATGCGGAAGAAGTTCTGCAGGGTGATCGTGGCGAGCGTCTGGTACTCGTCCTTGATCTCCACGCCCTCCTTGGCCTCGAGCGCCTGGTGCAGGCCCTCGTTGTAGCGTCGCCCGTGCAGGGTACGGCCGGTGTGCTCGTCGACGATGAGCACCTCGTCGTCCATGATCACGTAGTCCTTGTCGCGCTTGAACAGCTCCTTGGCCTTGATCGCATTGTTCAGGTAGCCGATCAGGGGCGTGTTGGCGCTCTCGTAGAGGTTGGCGATGCCCAGGCGGTCCTCGACCTTCTCGATGCCGGGGCCGAGCACGCTGATGGTCTTCTTCTTCTCGTCCACCTCGTAGTCCACATCGCGCTCCAGGCGCAGCACCAGCTTGGCGAACTCCGGGTACCACTCGTGGTTGTCCTCGGCGGGGCCCGAGATGATCAGGGGGGTACGGGCCTCGTCCACCAGGATGGAGTCGACCTCGTCGACGATGGCGAAGTTGTGGCCGCGCTGCACGCACTCGGCCACGCTCAGCGCCATGTTGTCGCGCAGGTAGTCGAAGCCGAACTCGTTGTTGGTGCCGTAGGTGATGTCGGCCTTGTAGGCCTCGCGTCGCTCGGTGGGATCCATGTTGGCCAGGATCACGCCGACGCTGAGCCCCAGGAAGTGGTGCACGCGGCCCATCTGCTCGCTCTGGTAGCGGGCCAGGTAGTCGTTGACGGTCACGACGTGGACGCCCTTGCCCTCCAGGGCATTGAGGTAGGCCGGCATCAGGGCGACGATCGTCTTGCCCTCACCGGTCTTCATCTCGGCGATGTTGCACAGGTGCAGTGCCGCGCCACCCATGATCTGCACGTCATAGGGCCGCTTGCCCAGCACGCGACGGGTCGCCTCGCGCACCGTGGCGAAGGCCTCGGGCAGCAGGTCGTCGAGGCTCTCGCCCTCGGCGATGCGGGCGCGGAAGATCTCGGTCTGGCTGCGCAGCTCCTCGTCACTCATCGAGACGTAGTCGTCCTCGATGCTGTTGACCTGGTCGGCGATCTTTCCCAGCTTCTTCAGCGTGCGGCCTTCGCCCACGTTCAGCAGGCGGTCCATGAAGCTCACGAGTTTGGTTCCTTTTGACGGTCCGTCGGCGCAGCGGCGCCGTGGTCGATGTCAGACCCTTTCCATACTAGGGGGTGGCCGGGCTGGCCGCCCTGTGACGCGGCCAGCGCGGCCGCCAGGTCGCCGCGGGGCTCCACCACCACCTCGCCCAGCTGTTGCCAGCGGGCCACCTCGTGCAACTCCGCCAGCAGCTCGGCGCAAACCTCGTCGGCACCCAGGCCGGTGTCCGGCTCCAGCCAGCTGGCCTTGACCCTCAGCACTCCCGCGGGCCGATCGGCCTTGAGGTCCACCCTGGCGACGAACTGCTCGTCCAGCAGGAAGGGGTAGACGTAGTAGCCGTGGCGCCGCTGGGCCTCGGGCACGTAGATCTCGATGCGGTAGTCCAGGCCGAACAGCGCCAGCGCCCGGGAGCGCTCGAAGACCAGCGAGTCGAAGGGGCTCACCAGGGCCCGGGCGCGGATCCGGCGCGGGATGCGCACCGGCCCGTCGCCGATCCACAGCCAGGTGCGTGCCGCCCAGCCGTTGACGCGCACCTCCTCCAGCTCGCCGCGAGCCGCCAGCTCGGCGATGGCTGCGCGGGTCTCGACCCGCGAGAGGCGGAAGTAGTCGGCCAGGCAGGCCTCGGATCCCACGCCGAGGGCGCGGGCGGAGCGGCGCACCAGCTCGACGTGCGCCTCGGCGTCGGTGGGGGTGCTGGCCTGGTGGATGCTGGCTGGGATGACCCGCTCCGGCAGGTCGTAGAGGCGTTCGAAGGAGGCGGTGCGCCGTGCCGAGGTGACCTGTCCCGACCAGAAGAGCCATTCCAACGCCCGCTTGGTCTGTGACCAGTTCCACCCCCAGTGCTCGCGCTCACGACCCTCGCCCCGGGCCAGCAGCGCCGCCTCCACCTGGCGGGCGCCGATCGGGCCGTGCCCGCGCACCTCCTGCAGCACCGCCGCCACCAGCTCCGACTCCTCGGTGGCGATGGACCGCATCCCACCCCAGGCCTCGTCGGCGGCGCGCGCCATCCGGAAGCGCAGCTGGGGATGCAGGCGGACATCGACCATGCTGGCCGCATGCCCCCAGTACTCCACCAGACGGCGGGGCGACTGTCCGACGGCCCGCTCCAGCAGTGCGGTGTCATAGGGGCCCAGCCGGCTGAACAAGGGGAATTGGTGGGCCCGGGCCACGACGCTGATGGTGTCGATCTGGAACTGCGCCAGCCGGTCGACCAGCCCCTGGACATCGCGCATCGTGACTGCGCGAGCTCCGTCGGGACGGCTCGGGCGCGGACGGCCGAAGCCCTGTGCGGCCAGGGCAACGCGACGGGCCTGGGCGAGGCTGAGTTCACGCATGGGATGGACCCTAGTATGCGCGCCTCGGCCACCGTGCCATCCGCCGCTAGGCTCGCCCCATGGCCAAGAAACCCCGCATCACCGTCCTGCAGCCCGAAGCCGACGTCCCGCTGGAGCGCTTTGACGCCTGGTTGCGCGAGGGCGTGCGCATCACCCTGATCGACCTGGCCACCAAGGACGTGCCCAACCTGGAGACCATCGGCGACGGTCTGGTGGTGCTCGGCGGCCGGATGAGCGCGCACGACGAGCTGCCCTGGATCGAGAAGGTCAAGGACCTCATGGCCGACGCGCACGGCATCGACCTGCCGGTGCTGGGCATCTGCCTGGGCCACCACCTGTTGGCCGAGGCGCTGGGGGGCGAGGTGACCGTGGCCGGTGAACAGGGGCCGGAGGACGGGCCGCTGGAACTGCAGTGGCTGCCCGGCGCCACCGAGGACCCGGTACTGGGCGGGCTGGCGGCCAGCGGCGCCCCTGTGCCGAGCAGCCACCACGACCATGTCAGCCTCCTGCCCGAGGGCGCGGTCGAGCTGGCCCGCAGCTGCACCTACCCGAACCAGGCCTTCCGGCTGGGCTCGGCGGTCGGGGTCCAGTTCCATCCCGAGGCATCGCCTGAGCTGATGCAGTACTGGTGGGCCCAGGAGCACCGCTCGAAGGCCACCACGATGCTCGACCGGATGCGCGAGGTCGACGCACGCACCGAGCCGGCCTGCCGCAGCGTCGCCGAGGGCTTCGTCGCCGAGGTGGTCGCGGGCGCCTGAGGCGCCCCAACTCCCGCACACACGTAAACGCAGTGAGGGCCCGCCCACCGAGACGATCGATGGGCGGGCCCTCGCGGCGTGGATCAGGCCTGGTTCAGGTGGATGACACCGTAGTCATAGCCCTTGCGGCGGTAGACGACGCTGGGGCGGGAGCTGTCGGCGTCGACGAACAGGAAGAAGTCGTGCCCGACCAGTTCCATCTCGTCGAGCGCCTGGGCCAGGGTCAGCGGGGCGGAGCTGAACTCCTTCTCGCGCACCACCAGCGGCCCGTCGCCGGTCACCTCGATGCCCGCGACATTCTTGGTCTCGGGGGCGTCGTCCTGCGGCAGCTCGACGGGCTCCATCGCGGCCACCACCTGGTGCGCTCGCAGGCCACGGTGCTTGCGCCGGCGGTCGTGGGCCTTGCGCAGCTGGGACTTCAGCCGGTCCATCGCCTTGTCGAAGGCGACCATCTTGTCCTGGGCATGGCCCTCGGCACGCACCACTGGGCCCTTGCTGAGGAGCGTGATCTCGCAGAGCATGTCGTCGTCGGGGCTGCCCTTGGACTCCTCGTTGGTGAACTCCACCTCGATCCTGATCACTCGATCCCTGAGCTTCTCCACGCTGGCAAGACGCTCGGTGACCTGCTCGCGTACCGCGTCACTGATGGTGCAGTGGCGTCCGCTGACGACGATGTCCATGGTGATCCTCCTCGATCGGGGGCCCACGGCTACGTGGGCCTCAAATGAACACGGCACGGGCCGCATCAGGCCATCGAATCTGCTCCGATGACCTCTGCATCCCGTGCCATGACACAACGTTACCGCCTGTCAGTCCCGATTCAAGGCAACTGTGACAAATTGCTCGCGGGTCGTGTCGGATGGCTCAGCACCACCGCGCCGACCACCCGCCAGCCGGCCAGCGACAGCGCCCGGTCGGCCTCGGCCAGGGTGGCGCCGGTGGTGCAGACGTCATCCACCAGCAGCGCGGACACAGTCTGCCGCGGTGGTGCGGCGAACAGGCTGCCGCGCTGGTTCAGCTGTCGTTGGGCCCGTGCCAGTCCGGACTGCTCCTCCACCCGGCCACGCCTGCGCAGCACCCGCGCCTGCTGGGCCCCGGGCATCCGACGGGCCATCGCGCGCACCAGGGCGCGCGTGTGGTCGAAGCCGCGTTCGCGCACCGCCCGGCGACTGGAGGGCACCGGCACCAGGCAGACGGGCTGGCCGGCCTCCACCAGGAGTGCGGCGGCACGCACCAGGTGGGTCGCCAATACCGGCTCCAGGGACCAGGCGCCCCGGTCCTTGAAGGCACTGACCAGGCTGCGCATCGGGTCGACGTGGTCCGAGACGGCCACCACCCTCCCGGTCAGGTGGGGTGGCAGTCCCGGGAGGTCGTCCACCGCCGAGACTGGCCCACTGAGCACCTGCCGGCACCCTGCACACAAGCCCCGGCCGGGACACCGGCAACCGGGGCAGCAGGCCCCCAGCAGCAGGTCGGCCAGTTCGTCAATCATCCTCCCAGACTCGGGCCGACCGTGCGCGGCCGCAAGGGGTTCCAGCAGATCTGTGGACAGTTGCTGCCGCCTCAGGAAGGGATGGCGATGTCGTCGACGCCCTCGGCCAGGGAGTTCCACCGCCAAGCGGCCTCGAATCGCATCACTCGCCCGTTGGCGGTGCGCACCAGTGCATCGGTGCCGTCAAGCTGCGGCCGCGTCGCCAGCTGCACCAGCTGACCGTCGCCGGCCGGTCCGACAGACTCGCTCTGCGACCCGTCGACGCTGACCAGGCTGGCGGTGGGCTGGGCCCGGTCATGCTGGCGGCCCAGCACCATCAGCTGCTCGGGACCTGCCCAGGACACGTCGAGGACCTCGTCCAGGCGACTTTGCTGGCTCGCCTGCGAGAGCCGCCGCAGACCGTCGACCCGACCGTCGTGCAGCCGCAGCAGCGCCAGTTCGGTCTCCTCGCCTCGGCGCAGCACCAGCGCCAGACGGGTCTGGTCGGGAGCCACGGCGAAGGCCCTGATGGTGGCGCCGGACAGCTCAGGGATGTGCACCTGCTGCAGCTCGTCGCTGCCATCGACGCTGCGGTACAGGGAGGACTGCGCACCGTCCATGGCGCTGACCCACACCTGGCCGGTTGCCGTGACCGCCGGACGCCCCAGCCCGGTCCCGTTCAGTCGCAGCCGTGGACGGTCACCGCCCAGCGGGGTCGTGAACAGTCGCCTCGCATCGGAGGTGACCACGGCGACGGTGTCGCTGGAGGAGGAGACCGCCAGGCGTCCCGCCCGCTGCCCGGGAACCTCCTGGGAGAGCTCCCAGCCCAGGGGAGAAAAGGAACCGCGGTCGTCGAGGCGGCCCACCTTTCCGTCCACCACGGCGAAGGGTTGCTGCTCACCCCCCAGCGGCACCGGCGGCAGGCCCGGCAGGTCATCGAGGGAGATCGACCCGTCGGCGTCCTGGCCCGGACTCATCCAGGCCCGACCATCGTGGAGGATCCGCATCGACTGCACCTGGCCGAAGGACTTCAGCGTCCAGCCCAGCTGGGAGACCAGCTGGCTGCGGCGGGCATCGTCGAGCTCGTCGAGGGGGCCGTGCAGGTCGATGCGCGCCAGTCCATCGGCCACGTGGATGCTTCCGCCACGCAGCGAGGTCCCGGCGGGGATGGCGCTGGAGACCGCGGGCGCCAGCCACGTCGACGGGCCTTGCAACAGCACACGCACCGCACCCTGCGGGTCGGCCGGGCGACCGGGCAGCCAGACGCGTTCCGGGACCATGGTGGTCCCCTCCGGGGTGAAGAACCACAGCGAGGTCGGCGAATAGCGGTGCAGCAGGGTGTACTGGCTCACCAGCATCTGCGCGGGCGGATCGGTGATGCGCCACTGTCCGTCCACCTGCTCCATCGTGAAGTCCTGGCGCAGCGTGCGGTTCGTGGCGGGGGCATAGCGCCCCTGACGGTCCAGGGTGCCCACCACGCGGGCCTGGATGCCGGCCGTGGTGGTGCCGGGGATGCTGGTGCGTGTGTCGCCGTCGAAGACCATCACTCCCCCTTCGGGCTGCCAGCTGCGGGCAGCCTGGGGCGTGAGGTACTGCCGGGCGGTGACCAGGCCCGGTTCCAGCGAGGCCATGGCGTCGAGGAACCCGGCGAGCACGACGTCAGGACTGGCATCGCGCTGGGGCGGGGCCGGGTGCACCTGGACCCCGCCGTCGACGTGGCCCTGACGCACGGGACTCACGGCCTCCACCGGGCCTCGGGTGGGGATCGTCACACAGCCCGCGAACACCAGGACCCCTGCCGTCGCCGCCGCCGCGGCCCGCCAGCTCATCGTCCCTCCAGCGGTGCGAGCGGGAGCGGGCTGCGGGTCACGACCTGGCCGGCGTAGCGGGGCAGGACGAACAGGAACTGGGCACCCCGACCGGGCCTGCCCCAGGCCTTGAGCCAGCCACCGTGCAGGCTCGCGTCCTCCAGGGCGATCGCGAGCCCCAGGCCGCTGCCGCCGACGGCCCTGGTGCGGCTCGGGTCGGCCCGCCAGAAGCGGTGGAAGACCTGTTCGGCCTGGTGGCTCTCGAAGCCCACACCGTGGTCTCGCACGGTGACCGCGGCGACGGACTTGTCCAATGCCACCCTCACCTGCACCGGCCCTTGCTCGGCGTGCTCGATCGCATTGGTGATCAGGTTGCGCATCACCCTGCGCACCCGGCGTGGGTCCATCTCCACCATCGCCACCGACGGCGCCTCCAGCGCCACTTCGACGCCCAGTCGCTCGGCCAGGGGTCGTTGTGCCTCAACCTCCCGGGCCACGAGGCCTGTCAGGTCGGTCAGTTCCAGGGCCAGGACCGCCGCACCGGCATCGAAGCGGCTGATCTCCAGCAGGTCGCCCAGCATCGTCTCGAAGCGGTCCAGCTCGTCGTGCATCAGCTCCGTGGCCCGGGCAGCGAAGGGGTCGAGGTCCTCTCGGTTCTCGAAGAGCATGTCCGCCGCCATCCGCACCGTCGTCAGAGGGGTTCGCAGCTCGTGCGAGACATCGGAGACGAAGCGCTGCTGAACCCGCGAGAGGTCCTCCAGGGCCGTGATGTGGCTGGTCAGCTCGGCGGCCATGTTGTTCAGCGAGGTGGCCAGGCTCGCCAGGTCATCGGTGCCGTGCACGGGCAGCCGCTCGTCGTAGTGGCCCGAGGCGATCTGTTCGGCGGCCACGGAAGCCTGTCGCACCTGGCCGACGACGTGGCGTGCCACCACCCAGCTGACCAGGCACAGCGCGAGCAGCAACAGCGCCCCGGCGGTTGTCTCGGCCCGCCGCAGCACCGACAGCGTCTGGGCCTCCGAGGTGAGCGGGAAGATGAAGTGGACGGGGAACTCCTGCCCGTCCGGGCCGACCAGGTGACTGCCCACGGCCAGGCCAGGCTCGCCGGAGCGCTGTGGATCGGTCCAGCGCACCGTGGTGGGGGCTGCGAACATCCCGTCCTCCTCCACGACCTTCTGGGCTAGCTCCTCGGGCAGGCTGTCCTCACGGATCCCCGGCGAGACGAAGCTGGAGACCGGGCCGCGGATGATGATGCGATACTGGTTGGGCTGGGCCGCGGCCTCGTCGGCCAGCTGGGCGAGGCGTTCGTAGAGCGAGGAGGTGCGCAGGTCGCTGGAACGCATCTCGGTCTGCATCCGGTCGACGGCCACGGAGGCCTCGGCGATGGCGGAACGCTTCTTGCCCTCCAGCACCCCCTCGGTGGCCAGGTGCAGCACCACCAGGTTCCCGAGCAGCAGCACCATCATCGTCCCGAGGCTGGTCATCGCGATCATGCGCAGGGGCAGTGAGGACCACCACAGCTCGCGCAGGCGACCGACCGGGCCCAGGCTCTGTCTGGCTCGGCTCACTGGGGCTCGCCGGCCCGGTATCCCACCCCGCGCACGGTCACCACGATCCTCGGATGCTCCGGGTCCAGTTCGATCTTGGAACGCAGGCGCTGGTCGTGCACGTTCACCAGACGGGTGTCGGCCGCATGCCGGTATCCCCAGATCTGTTCCAACAGTTGCTCGCGGCGCAGCACCTGGTTGGGGCGACGGGCCAATGCCAGCAGCAGGTCGAACTCGAGCGGCGTGAGGGCGATCTCCTGGCCGTCTCGCCGAACGGTGTGGTTGTCCACGTTGATCCTGAGGTCACCGATGGCCAGGTCACGTTCGCCGGACTCCTCCACCACCTGGCGACGCAGTCGGGTGCGGACCCGCGCGACGAGCTCCTTGGCCTTGAAGGGCTTGCTGACGTAGTCGTCGGCGCCCGCCTCCAGACCCACCACGACGTCCATGGTGTCGCTGCGGGCGGTCAGCATGATGATCGGCACGCCCGACTCGGCACGTAGTTCTCGGCAGATCTCGATGCCGTCTCGGCCCGGCAGCATCAGGTCGAGCAGCACCAGTTCGGGGCGCACCTCGCGGAAGGCCGCCAGGGCCCGGTCTCCATGACCGCACCAGGCGGTCTCGAAGCCCTCGTGGCGCAGCACCATCTGGAGCATCTCCGCAAGTGCGGCGTCGTCGTCGACGACCAGCACCCGGGGCCGGGCGCTGTCCCCCTCGTTCATGACACCTCCTGCGACCTGGCGCGGCACCGGGGCGCCAACGCGGTGGGGCCATCCTATCGGCAGGAGGCCCGGACCAAGGGTCAGTTCAATTCTGGCTCATCAGTCCACGTGCTCAGCAGGCCCAGCGTCCCGCCCTGCCGCCGCAGGATCCGTTGCCACAGCCCCTCCAGCTCGGTGCCGAAGATGTCCTCGTCCCTGCTGGGCACACGCAGCCAGTCCCCACGCAGCAGTTCGGCCTCCAGCTGCCCGCTGTCCCAGCCCGCGTAGCCGGCGAAGATCCGAAGGGCCCCGTAGGCCCCCTCGACCAGCGGCACCGGCGTGTCCAGGTGGAGCAGGCCCAGCTCGCCGTGCACGCGCCGCCAGCCCGGGGGCTCCTCTTTCGGGTCGAGCAGCTGAGCCAGGCAGATGGCGCCTTGGGGTGAGACCGGCCCACCCTCGAAGAGGGCCTGCGGCGGGCTCACCAGCGAGCTCCACAGCGGCAGCACCTGACCGAGCTCGATCTCGGCCTCACGGTTGAGAAGAACTCCCAGGGCGCCGTCGTCGTCGCAGTCGAGCACCAGGATCACGGCCTGGTCCCAGTAGTCGGCCTCCATGCCGGGCCGGGCCAGCAGCAGCTCCCCCGGTTTCGGGCGGTTGGGCAGTCTCACCTGTCCAGTCTTGCACGCACGACCAGGGGCCTCGGGGACTGCGGTCGGCCCGGAACAGCGCAAGGGCCCCGGCCGTCGAAACGGTCGGGGTCCTTGCCAACAGGATGGTGTGGAGGTGGCGGGAATTGAACCCGCGTCCTCGAGAGGCGAACCAGGTCTTCTCCGGGCGCAGCTGCGGTTGATGCTTTTCTCGGCCCCCACGCTCTCTGCAGCACGTCGTGGACAGGCCCAGTGGCAGTAAAGTCCCGATCAACCCCTGCCACACGGGTTGATCAGCAAGCCTCCTTGATGAGGCCAGGATCCGGACGGAAGGCTACATCCGGTCTGACCCTTCGGTCACTGCTCAGGCAGCGAGAGCGAAGTCTGCGCGATTGGTGTCGGCAGTTATAGGTTTCCGGGGAACATTAACGTGTTGACCCTGGATTCACGGCCCGCTTCACCTGGAACTACCGTCCCAAGTCGAAACCAGTCACCCCCTGTTGAGTTGTACCCCGGGCTGCACCAACAGCCCGGTTTTTCCATACTACCTGCCCGCCGGCATCAGGCCAAGCGGTTTCCCTCCCAGCCGTGCGCCGGTGACGCCCGAATCAGCGCCCCAGCTGGCGCGGCGCGCGCCCCTCATCGAGCAGCTTGAAGGGCACGACGCGCGAGACCGGATTGGTCCAGTCCTCGCCGCTGGCGGCTCTGGCACCACCCACGACGGTGAGCACCAGCCAGACCAGCGCGCCGACCGGCATCGCCAGCTCGCCTGCACCCAGGACGCTCGTGAGCATCCCCACCAGTCCAGCGAGCACGCCCATGACCAGCTGGAAGTTGAAGGCCTTGGCGGCCTCCCGGTGGGTGTGGCTGTGCCGGGGCGTGGCCGCGTAGAAGACAGCTGGGCCGAAGACCCAGGTGCCCAGGCCACTGAGGTGTGCCAGCGCGCTGCCGGTACGAGCCACCGGGCCCGGCTGGCCCGAGGCGCGGCGCGCCATCAGGACGGCGCCGGTCCCCACCGGGATGCGGGCCAGACCGTCGAAGGCCCGGTTCATCTCACGACGCGTGCGCGCCTGGAGCACCATCTCGATGCGCTGGTCGAGCTCCCACTCGGTCAGCCGTTGCTCGGCATAGGCCTGCTGCAGGTAGCCCAGCGCACGCTCACGGTCTTGAGCGGTGACGGGCAGCTGGAGGCTGGGGTGTTCGAAGGCCGAAGGCATCTGTGCAACTCCGCGAGGGGCGAGGGCGTCGAGAGGGCTTGACGTGGTGCGGCTGGACAGGGTGGTGGACATGGTCCAATCCTTGTTCACCAGCGTGGGCAGGCCAATCGGGGCCGGCCCTGAGCCGACCCCGACTGGTGTGGTTCGTTCGCGCCACAGCGGACGCGGAGGATGGCTCAGCGCACGCCCAGCAGGTCGCAGACGAAGATCAGCGTCTCGCCGGGGGCGATGACGCCGCCGGCGCCACGGTCGCCGTAGGCCAGATGGGCGGGGATGACCAGCTTGCGACGGCCACCCACCTTCATGCCCTGGATTCCGGTGTCCCAGCCGGAGATGACCTGGCCGGCGCCGAGCTGGAACTGCAGCGGGCCGCGGCCATAGCTGGAGTCGAACTCCTCGCCGGTGGAGTAGGCGACGCCCACGTAATGGACGGCCACGGTCATGCCGGCCTTGGCCTCGGGCCCGTCGCCAATGGTGATGTCGGTGATCTGGAGCTCGGTCGGGGCCGGGCCCTCGGGGAAGTCGATCTCAGGCTTTTCAGTCATGCCCACCAGCCTGCCACATGAGCAGCGAACCCAGTGTCACCAGCTGCCGACGCCACCGCCGCCACCGCCGCTGCCCGAGAAGCCCCCACCGCCACCGAAGGCCGAGGGCCCACCGAAGCCGGTACCCGAGGTGCCGATCGAGGTGGGTGCCGGCATGGCCTGCGTCGCCGCGTGGTCGATGGTGTTGAGCGAATGCGTGAAGACGTAGAAGTTCCACTGGTCGTAGGGGCCGTAGTACCAGACCGGCGGCTCGGCACTCAGCCGACCCATCCGCACCAGCTCGGCACACAGGTCGGCCCAGCGGTCGGCGAGGCCGAACATGATTGCCCACGGCAGGTAGCGGGAGAAGATGTCCTCCCCCTCCTCGAAGCGCAGCTGCTCCGCCTCGGCGGTGGCCAGGTAGGTGCGGAAACCCTCCACCTGGTCGGTGATTGCACGCCCCAGCCCGGTACGTTGGCCACGCCGCAGCCGGCGTCGGACCACATAGCTGGTGATGATGAGCGGGACCACCGGAGCCAGCAGCCACAGCGCGGGCGAGAGCTCGCCGCCCAGGAAGAACCAGACGAAGACCAGCATGAGCACGCCGGAGCAGCCGACCCCGGCGCCCGCGGCCGAGGGGATCGCGGTGAACCAACCGCGCTGGGCCACCTGGTTGCGGACACTGGTGACCATCGCCTCGTGCGCCGAATGCATGCTGCCCTGGCCGGCCAGGTCGATCTCGCCCCTTGTGCCGGCGAAGAGCCGGTTGAGCAGCACCTGCTCGTGGGGCTCCGTGGCACCCGAGGGGTCGACCAGCGCCACCCGCGTCGAGCCTTGGTCATTGGCCAGCTGCACGACGCCACGCACCGCCAGGTCAACCAGGGTCGCCGTGGTCTCCCGGGTGTCGACCACTCCGTCCACGAGCAGCCCCGCCTCGGCGACGCTCACCTTCGGGGGCGAGAAGGCCACCGGGATCTCGATCTTCCCGGACGGCTTCTGGGCCACCCGCTCCCCCGGCCCCGGCACCACACCGGGCGGCAGCCCGACGAATCGCAGGTCGCGCCCACGTCGTCGCCACCACAGCAGCCCCAGCACCGGCGAGGCCACCAGGCTCGCCAGCCCGGCACCCATGCCCACGCGCTGCAGGGCCAGTTCGTCGGCATCGGCCCGCGGCACCAGCTGCGCACCGCCTCCGGCGACCGCCCCCTGGGCCAGTTTCGCCGAGACGGTCATCACCTCGCCGGGCATCTTGCCGCGCTGCACCCAGGTGGCGCGGCCGTCGGTGAGCGTGCCCGAGGTGCAGTCGCGCTCGGTGGGCGGCTTGGCCGTCGAGCACTTGATCGCCTGCACACCCTTGGGCACCTCGGCGGTCACGGTGATCTCGTCCACCGGGGGCGTTTCGCCGCTGACCGCATCCCAGCTGAACTCGCGGTGGTCTGCATAGTCGCGCAGCGCGCCGTTGACGGTGTAGCGGATCGTCCACGAGGCGGTGCGGCGCGCGATGTAGCGTCCCGGCGTGCCGATCCTCAGGGTGACGAACTCCACCCGGCCTTCGGAGTCGCGCTGGATCGCGTACTGGCCGGAGGCGTCATCACTGGTGACCTGCTGCACCTGCACGTCGTGGACGATGTCCTTGCTGTCGGCATCCTTGCCCGGTGCCGGCTCGCGCACCACGAAGCTGCGCGTGATGCCCTGCTGGTTGCCCGGGTTGCCGAAGCGGTAGTCGATCGTCTCGACTGCCTCGACGATGCCGTCGGGACGGAGCCGGTAGTCGATGGTCCACGAGTCGATGGAGTCCTGCGCCGCCCAGGCCGGCTGGGGTACCAGGGCCCCCAGGCAGCCGAGCAACAGGGCCGCCCAGAAGGCCCCCCAGCGCCTGGTCATCACTTGCGCCGGCGATTGCGCTCGGCCAGCTCGCGCTGCGTGTCGCGGTTCATGTCGCGCTCGCGGATCGTCTGGCGCTTGTCCCAGTCCTTCTTGCCGGTTCCGACGGCGATCTCGACCTTGGCGTAGCCGTCCTTGAAGTAGATGCTCAGTGGCACGATGGTGCGGCCCGAGTCGCCGACCTCGCGCTCCAGCTTGTCGATCTCGCGACGGTTGAGCAGCAGCTTGCGGGTACGCCGGGCGGCGTGGTTGGTCCAGGTGCCGAAGGCATACTCGGGGATGTGCGCATTGCGCAGCCAGACCTCGCCGTCATCGACCGTCGCGAAGGCATCGGCCAAGGAGGCGCGCCCACTGCGCAGGCTCTTGACCTCGGTGCCCTGCAGCACCATGCCAGCCTCGATGCGATGCCCGATGTGGTAGTCGTGCAAGGCCTTCTTGTTCTGGGCGACGAGCTTTTGCCCCTTTTCGCGTGGCACCTGTATCCCCTTGTCGAGGTCGAATGTGGTGGGCACCGTCACGGTTGACGATCCCGCATCACCCTAGCTCGTGCAGCCCACCGGATCGAGCGACGATCCGGGGGCGCCGCTCAGAAGATCGAGGCAGGATCGACCAACACACCGTCCGACCAAGTCATCAGGTGCAAGTGGCAGCCGGTGGAGTAGCCGGTGTTGCCGACGAAGCCGAGCACGTCGCCCTTGCTGACCCGCTGCCCCGGTGAGACCACGTAGTGCGTCGCGTGGTTGTAGCTGGTGGTCACGAAGCGGCCGTCGACATTGCCGTGGTCGACCACCAGGCGGTTGCCGTAGCCCTCATTGAAGTAGCTCTCGGTCACCACCCCACCGCGGGGGGCGATGATCGGGGAATTGCAGGCGGCTGCGTGGTCGAGTCCGTCGTGCAGCTTCCAGATCTTCAGCACCGGGTGCAGCCGCATCCCGAACAGCGAGGTGGTGCCACCGGCGACCGGGGCGATCCAGCCCGAGCCGGAGGTGACGAACCGCGCCGCCTGGCCCCCACCGCCGGTCTCGCTCTCCGCCCGGCTCGCAGCGGCCTCCGCACGACAGGCCGCTGCCGCCTTCTGGGCGGCATCGGCGGCACGCTGCCGGGCAGCCTCGGCGGCGGCCTTCTGGGCAGCGGCCGCCTGCGCGCGGGCACGAGCAGCTGCCGCGGCCCGCGCGGCCTTCTCGGCCGCGATCCTCTCGGCGATCCGCCGTTCGACGGCGCTGGACTCCTGGGTCCACGCCTGCTGCCGGCGCTGCTCGGCGGCCAGCTTGTCCTCGACTGCCGCCTGGGCCCGCTCATTGCTGGCCACCAGGTCGGTGACGGCCGCAGCCGCCTGGTCGGCAGCCCTCTCAGCCGCAATGGTGGACGCCACCTGGGCCGCGGCAGCCTCCTTCTGGCGCGCGACCGTCGCCTCCGCGGACGCCTGCTCCTCGCGAGCGGCCTCGAGCTTCATCTGCAACTCCTGCAGGCGGTCCATCTGCGCCTGGGTGGCGTTGAAGACCGTGGTGGACCACTGGAACTTCTGGTTCACGTCGCCGGTACTGACATCGGTGACGAAGGCCGCCAGCCCGACCAGCTCGGTGTTCTGCTGGTGGGTCTCGCGCACGCTGTTGCCGATCAACCGGGCCTCGGCGTCCACCTTCTCCTGGTTCTCGGCCACGTCCTGCTGGGCCTTGCGCAGCTGGGCACGGGCCTGCTCAAGGGCCTTCGCCAGACGGGCATCCTCCGCCTCGGCGCCCTGACGCTGCTGCTGCGCTTGCGCGAAGTGGGCCCTGGCCTGCTCAAGCTGGGTCCTGGACTGCTGGAGGGCTGCCGCCGCTTGGTTGAGCTCTCCGGAGAAGGCGGTCAGCTCCTGCTTGCTGCGGGCCTGTTCGGCAGCAATCCGGTCGCGCTGGTCGGTCAGCTCGTCGGCACCGGCCAGGGGCGCGGCCGAGACGGCCAGGCCGAGGGCACACAGGGTGGCCAGGGCGGTACGCACTGGGTGGGGGCACAGCATG
Source organism: Luteococcus sp. (assembly GCF_043424415.1). NCBI lineage: Bacteria > Bacillati > Actinomycetota > Actinomycetes > Propionibacteriales > Propionibacteriaceae > Luteococcus > Luteococcus sp. The sequence goes on from NZ_JBHWOO010000090.1 coordinate 16,715, forward strand.
GACGAGGGGGCCGTACGGAGCTCGGGGGAGCCATTCGAAGTCACGTGCATGTCTCTCTTCCAGTACCGAGCAAGGACGCGGGGGCGTCAGACGCGCAGGTACTTACGGGTTGCCAACAGCGTGGGAATGATAGACAGCACGATTCCGACCACTGCAACTCCGGCCATCGCGATCCCCGCGTGGTCCCATCCGATCCAACGTAAAGCCTTGATCGAGACTTCAGCGTTCTTGACGATGATCGTCCAGTAGCCGAAGGCCAGAGTCGCGCAGGCCAGCGCCGCCCCCACAACGCCCGCCACCAGGCTCTCCAGCAGGAAGGGCAGCATGATGTAGAGGTTGCTCGCGCCCACCAGCCGCATGATGCCCAGTTCCCTGCGACGGCTGAAGGCCGCCATCCGGATGGTGTTGCCGATCTGCAGAGCCGCGGCCAGCAGCAGCAGGCTGCTCATGCCGATCGTGGCCCACTTCAACGCGTTGAGCCAGCTGAACAGCGGGTCGAGGACCGTGTGCAGGTCCTGCACGTTCTGCACCCCCGGCAGTGCCTGCGCTTCGTCGACGACGCCGGCGTACTGGGCCGGGTCCTTCAGCTTCACCCGGAACGAGTCCTGCATCTGGTCGATGTCCAGGCTCTCCAGGATGGGCGAGTCGGCGAAGGTCTTGCGAAACTCCTGGTAGGCCTCCTCCTTGCTCTCGTAGAAGACCTGCTGCACCTGCGGATTGGACTCCAGGGTGGTCCTCACCTGCTCGCGCTGGGCGCCGGTGATCCCTTTGCCCCGCTCGCAGGTGCCGCCCTGGGAGTCCTCGACGCACAGGAAGACCGAAATCTCGATCTTGTCGTACCACTTGCCCTTGATCAGGTCGACCTGTTGCATCGTCATCAGGCCGGCGCCGAACAGGCTCAGGCTCACCCACATGGTCACGATGACGGCCAGGGTCATCGAGACATTGCGGCGCAGTCCCGACCATGTCTCGCGCAGTGTGTGTCGCATCTCTTCCTCGTCAGCTGGGGTGGGGCTCAGGCGGTGCCGTAGACGCCCTTGGTCTGGTCACGCACGATGCTGCCGGCGTCGAGCTCGACGACACGGCGGCGCATCTGGTCGACCACCGTCGAGTCATGGGTGGCCATGATGACGGTGGTGCCGGTGCGGTTGATCCGGTCGAGCAGCTTCATGATGCCGACACTGGTGGCCGGGTCGAGGTTGCCGGTGGGCTCGTCGGCGATCAGGATCTGGGGCCGGTTGACGAAGGCGCGGGCGATGGCGACGCGCTGCTGCTCGCCCCCGGACAGCTCCTCCGGCAGCCGATCGGCCTTTCCCTGCAGGCCCACCATTTCGAGGGTCCCGGGGACCACCTGCCGGATCTCTGCCTGCGGGCGACCGATCACCCGCAGGGCGAAGCCGACGTTCTCCTGGACGCTCTTGCCCGGCAGGAGCCGGAAGTCCTGGAAGACCGTGCCGATCTGGCGTCGCAGGGCCGGCACCTTCCAGCTGCGCATCTGCTTGAGGTCCCTGCCCAGCACGTGGATCGACCCATAGGTCGGCAGGTACTCGCGCAACACGAGCCGCGTGAAGGTGGACTTCCCGGAGCCCGACTGGCCGACGAGGAAGACGAACTCCCCCTTGTCCACCTGGACGCTCACATTGCGCAGGGCAGGCTTCTGCTGGCCCTCGTAGATCTTGGTGACGTCGTCGAAGATGATCACGATGATTCCTTGGCCGCACTAGGGGATGGCTGGGGAAGGCGCCGGGAACTGCGTTCTCTGTCGGCCGAGTGGGAGTCTAGGCCCCCGCCCCCGGGCATCCGCGGTGGACACACGAGACGGCAGCCGAAATCTCGGCTGCCGTCTCCTTCCCGTGAGGGTGCCGTTGGTCGCTCAGTCGTGCTCGCGCATGCGCCAGCGGATGCCGGCATCGATGAAGTCGTCGATCTCGCCGTCGAAGACCGCGTCCACGTTGCCCACCTCGTGGCCGGTGCGCAGGTCCTTGACCATCTGGTACGGGTTGAGGACATAGGAGCGCATCTGGTCGCCCCAGCTGGCCTTCACGTCGCCGGCCAGCTCCTTCTTCTTGGCGTCCTCCTCCGGCTTCTTGAGCAGCAGCAGGCGTGACTGCAGCACGCGCACGGCGGCGGCACGGTTCTGGATCTGGCTCTTCTCGTCCTGCATCGAGACCACCAGGCCGGTGGGCAGGTGGGTGATGCGCACCGCGGAGTCGGTGGTGTTGACCGACTGGCCACCGGGCCCCGAGGAACGGAAGACGTCGACGCGGATGTCGGACTCGGGCACGTCGATGTGGTCGGTGTCCTCGATCAGCGGGATCACCTCGACCGCGGCGAAGGAGGTCTGGCGACGGCCCTGGTTGTCGAAGGGGCTGATCCGCACCAGGCGGTGGGTGCCACCCTCGACGGACAGGGTGCCGAAGGCGAAGGGGGCGCTCACCTCGAAGGTGACCGACTTGAGCCCTGCTTCTTCGGCATAGGAGGTGTCCATGACCTTGACGCCGTATCCGTGGCGCTCGGCCCAGCGGGTGTACATCCGCAGGAGCATCTCGGCGAAGTCCGCGGCATCGACGCCCCCGGCGCCGGCACGGATCGAGACGACGGCATCGCGTTCGTCGTACTCACCGTTGAGCAGGGTCCGGATCTCCAGGGCCTCGATCTCGCCCTTGAGGGTGCCGATTTCCCGCTCCACCTCGGCGGCCGCGTCCGCATCGGACTCCTCGGCGGCCATCTCGATCATCAGCTCGGCGTCCTCGAGGCGCTGGTGCAACTTCTCGACGCGCTCGACGTCGGACTGCAGGTTCGACAGCCGCGAGGTCACCTTCTGGGCATTGGCCTGGTCGTCCCACAGGTCGGGTGCCTGGACCTGCTTCTCCAGCTCGGCGATCTCGGCCCGCTTGGCCTGGGGGTCGAGCACGGCCTCGATCGACGCCAGGGAGGACCGGAGCGTACTGAGGATGTATGAAAGATCTGCGAGAGCCACGTCGACAGAGTCTACCGGGCCGTCGCGCAATCCCACAGCCGCGGACGGGGCGCCCCACCCGCGCCCTGTGAACGGCCTGTGGTCACCGTGTCCCGCGAGGGCCTGCGTGACAGTGTGGATCCTCTGGGAAGGCACAGCATCCATGCTGGACAAGGAAAGCCTGGGCCGTCCTGATGAGACGGAAGGATTCGGAGGGTCGGGGATGGCAGGTGCACAGCCCGCGCGTCAGGCGTGGATCGACATGGCCAGGGGTGGGTGCGTCCTGCTGGTCGTGCTCTTCCACGTGGTGATCTGGCACCTGCCGATGCTGGACGGTGACCTGCATGCCCAGGCCTGGGCCGCACTCAACAACTTCGTCGGCGGCATCCGGATGCCGCTGTTGCTCCTGCTGTCGGGAATGCTGGCCGCCGGCAAGGTCTCGCGCGGACGTCCTGCGCTGCGTTCAGCCGCCGCCAACTACTGGCTCTACGTGGTGTGGCTGACCATCTACGCCCTGGTCATCCCGCCGCTGCACACCGAGGCCGTCGGGACGGTCCACCCGGGCACCGACTGGCTGGTGCAGCTCGTCGCCCCCGCCACCCCGCTGTGGTACATCTTCGGCCTCGCCGTCTTCATGACCGGCCTGTGGTTGCTGCGCAGCCTGCACGTGCCGATCCCGGTCATCCTGGTGGCCCTGCTGGTCCTCACCCTGTTCGTGCGCCCGGGCGATGTCATCGCCCTCAAGGTGCCCGACCTGGCCTTCTACTACGTGCTCGGCGTCTGGTCGGCCCCGTGGCTGAAGCGTCACGTCCACGCCCAACCATGGCTGCTGCTGGCGGCCGGTGCCGTGCTCGCCGTGACCCCGAGCATCTTCTCCCGTCTGGGAATGCCGCCGATGGCGATGAGCCTGAGCTTCGTCGCCGGCAATGTCGGCAAGGGCCTGGGCGCCCTGGCGATCATGGCGATGTGGGAACGCTGGCTCGGTGCGCTCCGTCCGCTGGCCTGGGTCGGGCGCCGCACCCTGTCGGTCTATGTGATGCACCCGGTCCTGCTGGCCTGCTGGATTGCCCTGGACATGCACTTCGGCGTCGCCTCGAGGCTGGTGGAACTGATGGGACCGGTCGCGGTCATCTACCCGGCCCTGCTCACGATTGCCACCGCCGCCGCCGCGCTGGCCATCGAACAGGTGGTGCGCCGTGGGCCGATGGAGATGGCCTTCGAGCTGCCCAAGCCCTGGATGGCCCGGCTGCAACGCTGGGAGCGCGGGCCGGTCGCGGCCATCGACGCCCCCGCGCGTGGGACGTCGACGCCCCCGGCGCATGGGACACTGTAGGGCGACTAGGAAAGGACACTCCCGTGGGAGCACTCAAGGACCAACTGAAGAGCGAGCTCGTCACCGCCATGAAGGCACACGACGACCTGGCGAGGGGCACGATTCGGATGGCGCTGACCGCCATCCACACCGAGGAGGTCGCTGGCGAGTCCGCCCGCGAGCTCACCGACGCCGAGGAACTGGGTGTGCTCACCAAGGAGGTCAGCAAGCGCAAGGACTCCGCCGAGGCCTACACCTCGGGTGGACGCCAGGAGTTGGCTGACAAGGAGCTCGCCGAGGCCGACTTCCTGTCCAAGTACCTGCCGGCGCCGCTGACCCCCGACGAGGTCACGGCGATCGTCGAGGAGGAGGTGGCAGCCGCCACCGATGCCGAGGGCAACAAGCCGTCGATGCGGCAGATGGGCCAGGTGATGAAGGCCGTCACCGCCCGCACCCAGGGCCGTGCGGAGGGCAAGACCGTCTCCGGCCTGGTGCGCGCCGCACTCGCCTGAGCCCTCGCGGCTGACAGGACCTGCTGCGAGCTGCCACAATGGCTCGCAGCTCCGGGGCACATAGCTCAGTTGGTCAGAGCGCTTCCCTTACAAGGAAGATGTCGGGGGTTCAAGTCCCTCTGTGCCCACCACTCGCGGCAGCACACCGCCGCCTGCCGCCATGGCTGGATCGCGGCATGTCTTACTGCCCAACAGCAGTTCTCCTCCCCCGATCCCTGGACCAGCGTGCGCCACCACGGAGCCGTCGGAGACCGGGCCGCCGACGACACCCCAGCCATCCAACGCGCCATTGACGCCGCCGGCGTGGGCGGAACCATCTTCCTGCCCCTGGGCACCTATCGCACCAGCGCCCCGCTGCGCGGCCTCGCGCAGCAGACCTTCCGCGGCGCCGGCGGAACCACGGCACCGGGCGAGGCCATGTGCCCGGCACCCAGCTGCGGGGCTCCCATGCGGGACCCGTCCTGGAGCTGGCCCTCAACAGCGCCGTGCGGGAGCTGCGGCTGATGGGTCCCGGAGACCAGGTGGTCGGCAGCGTCGGGATCAGCGCCCGACGCAGCTCGGCCCTGGTCCTGGAAGACGTGACCATCTGGAACACCTCCGCGGGGCTCGACCTCGAGCAGTGCTGGTACGCCCACCTGGTGATGTGCTCCTTCTGGCACAACGCCACCGCGGTGCGCATCGAGTACTGCAACAACGTCTCCGCCCACGGCGTGCGGATCTCCGGACTGCTCGCCGACGGCAGCGGCAATGGCGTCGGCATCGAGATGCTGGACCGCTCGATGCTGACCATCCATGGTGGCGCCATCGAGCAGTACCGGACGGGCATCAGTCTGGGCACCTCGATGTCCGTGACCCTGTTCGGTACCTACATGGAGACCCGGACCGGCGGCGTCAGCGGTGTCCGGGTGGACGGTATCGGCGCCTCGGTCGTGGCGACCGGCGGCCAGGTCTATGTGATGAACCAGGCCGCCTGGATCGACTTCACCCCCGGTTCGGGAGAACGCCAGGTGGCCTCGGGCAACAAGTTCAGGGGCGGCATCGCTGGCCAGCAGGTCCTGGCCTGCCGCTGGCACCCCGCCTCCCACGATCGCCTGAGGGTCAGCGTGACCAGTGACTCGTGGCACGACGTCGTGCCCGACGAGGCGGTGCGCCACCACAGCGAACCCCTGCCGACGGCCAGTCTCGTCGAGACCCCCGCTCCGCCCCCCGGGGGTGCCGGCGGCCTGGTGACCAGCACCCAGCCACTGGCCGGGACCGGGCAGATGTGGACCTCCACGGGCTCTGGCCGGCGATGTCCCCAGCTGGGATCCACCGAACCCGAACTCGGTGCGCAATTCTTCGACACCGTCCAGGGGCGCCCCCTGTGGTGGGATGGGCGCACCTGGGTCGACGCGCTCGGCGAGCCCGCCGACGGCATGGGCGTGCGCCTGGCGACGGCTGTCCCCGGTGAGGTGCTCGACCGGACCGGTCGAACCACACAGCTGGTGCAGGGCGGGATCCGCGAGGGTGCCGACCGGGTGCGCCGCCTCTTGGCGCGCTGGCGCACCCCGCGCAGTTGAAAGTTGCACGCAGGACATGCCCGGATTGAATTCCTGCCACCGGATGGATCTACTCTTTCCCGGTGATCAAGACCGTGGGACGTGGCTCCCGCTTCAACACCTGGTTCCTCCGCCGCGACGATGCCGGATCGGAGCACACCTCCACGCCTGACCAACCGCTCAGCCAGCAGCACGCCAAGGCCTGGACTGCCGTGATGTGCCTGACTGGCGTTGACTACTTCTCCACCTTGGGCTACCAACCCGGCATCGCCGCCCTCGCCGCAGGCAACCTGGCACCCGTCGCCACGCTCGTCCTGGTGGTCATCACCTTGTTCGGCGCGCTGCCCATGTACCGTCGCGTGGCCCAGGAGAGCCCCCATGGTGACGGTTCGCTGTCGATGCTGGAGCGCCTGCTCACCTTCTGGTCGAGCAAGGTGCTGGTGCTGATCCTGATCGGCTTCATCGCCACCGGGTTCATCTTCACCATGACCCTCTCCGCTGCCGACGCAACCGCGCACATGATCGAGAACCCCCTGCTCAAGGAGTACCTTGAGGGGCATCAGGTGGCCATCACGCTGCTGCTGCTCACCCTGCTCGCGGCCGTCTTCCTCAAGGGCTTCAGCGAGGCGATCGGGGTGGCCGTGGTGCTCGTGGTCACCTACCTGGGGCTGTCGATCGTGGTGATGGTGCGCGGTCTGGCCGAGGTGCTGGCCCACCCGGAGCTCGTCGAACGCTGGAGCCAGGGCGTGGTGCAGCAGAACGGCAACTGGTTGGGGGCCTTCGGGGCCTCGATGCTGGTCTTCCCCGCCCTGGCGCTGGGCCTGTCGGGCTTCGAGACCGGCGTACTGGTGATGCCGCAGGTGCGAGGTGACAAGGATGACACCCTTGGCGCCCCGCGCGGTCGCATCCGCAACACCAAGAGATTGCTCACCACGGCCGCGCTGATGATGAGCGTGCTGCTCATCGGATCCTCGGTGGCCACCACCCTGCTGATCCCTGCCCCCGAGTTCCAGCCTGGCGGCGAGGCCAATGGGCGGGCCCTGGCCTACGTGGCCCACGCCTACCTGGGCGAGCCCTTCGCCACTGCCTATGACATCGCCACGATCGCGATTCTGTGGTTCGCGGGAGCCTCGGCTATGGCGGGCCTGCTCAACGTGGTGCCGCGCTACCTGCCCCGCTACGGGATGGCCCCCACCTGGGCCAGCGCCACCCGCCCCCTGGTGGTGGTGCTGTGGACGATCGCCTCCGTGGTGACCATCAGCTTCGATGCCAGCGTCGATGACCAGGCTGCGGCCTATGCCACCGGCGTGCTGGCCCTGATGACCTCGGCAGCCGTGGCGGTCACCCTGACCGAGCTGCTGCGGCGCCGGTGGCTGCCCGGAAGCTACTTCAGCCTGATCAGCGCGGTCTTCATCTACACCTTCGTGCAGAACGTCATCACCCACACGGCTGGCCTCTACGCCGCGCTGGTCTTCGTCGCCCTCATCATGCTGGTCTCGCTGTGGTCGCGCACCCGTCGCTCCTTCGAGCTGCGCTCGCCCGGCGTGAACTTCGACGACACCTCCCGCGAGATGCTGCGCGAGGCCATCGCCACCCAGGAGCCGGTGCGCTTCATCGCCCACAAGCCCGGCAAGCACGACGTCAACGACTACGACATCAAGGCGCTGGAGGTGCGGCTCGACAACCACATCCCCAATGATGCCGAGGTCATCTTCCTCGAGGCGCAGATCGACGACGCCTCCAACTTCGAGGCGCCCGTCGAGGTCACCTGTGAGCGGATCGGGCGTCACCGCATCCTCCGGGCCCGCGGCACCGCCGGGCCGAATGTGCTCGCGGCGGTCCTGCTGGAGGTCAGCAAGCACACCTCGGAGCCGCCGCACTGCTACTTCGAGTGGTCGGAGAAGAGCCCGCTGGGCAATGTCTTCCGCTTCCTGATCTCGGGGCAGGGTGACACGCCGCCGCTGGTCCACGAGATCCTGCGCAAGGTGGAACCGGAGGCACGCTGGCGGCCCCAGCTGCACGTGGGCTGAGGCCCATTTGGGCGACACCGGAAAGATCTCGGAAGATCCGGTCCCCTGGAGGGACCAGATCTTCCGAGATCTTCTAGTTCGGTGTCGCGGTGATGCTCCTGGCGCCTCCGCTCAGCACCTGGTCAGCCCTGCAGCACCTCGTCGATGCGGCGCAGCTCATCCTCGGCGAAGTCGAGTCGATCCAGCGTGGCGAGGTTCGCCTCGAACTGCTCCAGGGAGCTGGCACTGACCAGCGTGGAGGTGACGCGTTCGTCACGCAGTACCCAAGCCAGTGCCATCTGGGCCAGTGACTGGCCCCGCTCGTGGGCTATCGAGTCCAGCGCCTTCACCTTGCCCAGCGTGGACTGGTCGATCTGCTCGCGCAGCCCCGGGGTGCGCGCCGCGCGTGAGTCCTCGGGAATGCCCTGCAGGTAACGGTCGGTCAGGATGCCCTGGTGCAGTGCGGAGAAGGCGATGATGCCCATCCCCTGCTGCTCGCACTCGTCGACCAGCCCGTCCTCCACCCAGCGGTCGAGCATCGAGTACCTGGGCTGGTGGATCAGCAGCGGGGTTCCGAGTTCGCGGGCGATGCGGTTTGCCTCGCAGGTCTGTGCGGGGTTGTAGCTGGAGATGCCGACGTAGAGGGCCTTGCCGCTGCGCACGGCCTGGTCGAGCGCCATCATCGTCTCCTCCAGTGGCGTCTCGGCATCGAAACGGTGCGAGTAGAAGATGTCGACGTGGTCCAGCCCCATGCGCTGCAGGGACTGGTCGAGGCTTGCCAGCAGGTACTTGCGGCTTCCACCACCCTGGCCGTAGGGGCCGGGCCACATGTCATAGCCGGCCTTGGTGGAGATGACCATCTCGTCGCGGTGGGCCCGGAAGTCGTCCGCGAACAGCCGGCCGAAGTTGAGCTCGGCCTGGCCATAGGGCGGGCCGTAGTTGTTG
>NZ_JBHWOO010000091.1:0-4513 GCF_043424415.1 Luteococcus sp.
CACCCATGAGGGCCCTGGTCTCCTTCCTGCAGAACATGAGCCTGCTGGCCGTGCGCATCTGCTTCGGCCTGCTGATGATCGCCCACGCCTGGCACCGCTGGAAGGTGGTCGGCATGCCCGCCGAGATCGGCCACCTGCAGGACCACCAGGTGCCGCAGCCCTACCTGCTGGCCTGGGGCAGCCTCACTCTGGAGGTCGTCGGCGGCGTGCTGCTGGTCTTCGGGCTGCTCGTGCCGCTGGTCGCCCTGGTGGTGCTGGTGCAACAGGTGCTGGTGGCGGTGTGGGTGAAGCAGTCCGGCGGCCTGTACAACCACACCGACGGCTGGGAGCTCAATGCGCTGCAGGCGATGGTGGCCCTGCTGCTGGTCTTCTTCGGCTCCGGCCGCGCCGGGCTGGACGCGCTGCTCTTTCGTCGGCGCCACGAGGACAACGAACGTCTCGAGGTGCGCGAGTACGCCTGATCCGGCGCAGCCGTCCGGCAGACTGGGCCTCACAGGCAGCACACAGCAAGGGCACAGCCCCCTGCTGGCCGAGCAGCAGAAAGTAGAGTCATGGCACGCTTCGAGAAGACCGAACAGCTCACCCGGCCCGATGGCTCCCCCATCCGGGTGCTCACCGTCGACGACGAGAAGAGCCTCACCGAGCTGCTCAGCATGGCAATGCGCTACGAGGGCTGGCAGGTCAGCACCGCCGGCAGCGGCACCGAGGCCGTCAAGGTGGCCCGCGAGGTGCGGCCCGACGCCATCGTGCTCGACATGATGCTGCCCGACTTCGACGGGCTGGAGGTGATGCGCCGCATCCGCACCGGGCAGCCCGACGTGCCGGTCATCTTCCTCACCGCCAAGGACGCCGTCGCCGACCGGATCGGCGGGCTGACCGCCGGCGGCGACGACTACGTCACCAAGCCCTTCAGCCTGGAGGAGGTGATCGCCCGCCTGCGCGCCCTGCTGCGCCGCAGCGGCGCCACGGCCCCGGTCAACGACTCGATGCTGGTGGTCGGCGACCTGACCCTCGACGAGGACTCCCACGAGGTGACCCGCGGCGGCGACCAGATCACCCTGACCGCCACCGAGTTCGAACTGCTGCGCTACCTGATGCGCAATCCCAAGCGGGTGCTGTCCAAGGCACAGATCCTGGACCGGGTGTGGAACTACGACTTCGGCGGCCAGGCCAATGTGGTCGAGCTCTACATCAGCTACCTGCGCAAGAAGATCGACCACGACCGCGAGCCGATGATCCACACCATGCGCGGCGCCGGCTACGTGCTGCGCCCCGCCGCATGAGCCAGGTCGTCGTCGGCCACCAGCCAGGATCGACGGCCGCGCTGGCTCCCCTGCCCCAGCTGGGGCGCGGCACGCTGAGCCGCACCTTGGTGCTGCGGATCGCCACCCTGGTGGCCGCCCTGGCCCTGGTGCTCGGCACCGCCAGCATCCTGGCCACCCGCCACCAGCTGGTCTCGGCCGTCGACCAGCAGCTGTACAGCGCGGTGGCGCGTGGCGAGCGCTTCGACGGCTCCCACCGGATGGATGGCCGCCCGATGCCCGGCACCCAGGTCGGGCAGGTGAACGTCACACTCAGCGAGGGCACCACCCGCGGTGAGCTGTGGGTGGAGGGGGGCAACTCCGACCTGGCCCAGAGGGTCACCCGCCAGCTGGTCGGGAGCCAGCCGCGCCAGCCCACCACCATGGAGCTCGAGGGGCTCGGCTCCTACCGGGCCGTCGCCTCCACCTCGCCCAGCGGCACCACCCAGATCGTCGCCCTGCCCCTGTCCCAGGTGAACCACACCCTGCGCCAGCTGCTGCTGCTGGTGCTCGGGCTGACCGCCCTGGCCATCGCCATCGCCGTCGCCGCGGTGCGGGCCGTCGTCGTGCGCGCCCTCACACCGCTCACCCGGCTGGCCGCCACCGCCACCGAGGTCTCCAACATGGCCCTGGAGCGCGGCGAGGTGGTGCTGCCCGAACGGCTCAACCAGATGGATGCCGACCCGCGCAACGAGGTGGGCCGGGTGGGTTTCGCCTTCAACCACATGCTCGACAACGTCGAGGACGCCCTGGCCACCCGCCAGGCCTCGGAGACCAAGGTGCGCCAGTTCGTCGCCGATGCCAGCCACGAGCTGCGCAACCCGCTGGCCTCGATCCGCGGCTATGCCGAGCTCACGCGACGCAGCGGAGAGCAGCTGCCCACCGATGCCGAGCACGCGATCGGGCGCATCGAGTCCGAGAGCACCCGGATGAGCCGGCTGGTGGAGGACATGCTGCTGCTGGCCAGGCTCGACAACGACCCCCAGCTCGACCTGGCCGAGGTGGACGTCGTGGAGCTGGTGCTCAATGCCGTCTCCGACGCCCAGGTGGCCGGGCCCGACCATGACTGGGGCGTCGACCTGCCCGAGCACGGCGTCGTGGCCCGCGCCGACGCGCTGAAGCTGCACCAGGTGGTGGCCAACCTGCTGGCCAATGCCCGCAAGCACACCCCGGCCGGCACCCACGTCACCGCCGGCGTGGCCGTCGAGGGACGCCAGGCCGTCATCACGGTGCTGGACGACGGACCCGGCGTCGACGAGTCGGTGCGCGACCACGTCTTCGAGCGCTTCGCCCGCGGTGAGGGCTCGCGCACCCAGTCCTCGGAGGGCTCCACCGGGCTGGGCCTGGCGATCGTCGCCGCCGTCATGGAGGCGCACGGAGGACAGGCCAGCCTCGACTCGGCCCCCGGTCACACCTGCTTCACGCTGCGGGTGCCGCTGGCCTGAGGCTCAGCAGGACTCCACCGAATCGGTCCAGCAGGCCTCGCGCAGGTAGAAGATCGCCGCCGAACCGCCGGCCTGGGAGGAGCCCGGGTACCAGTCGAGTGCCATGCCGTCCTGGTAGCCGGTGGCGCCGGCCTTCTCGTTGGCGTGCTTGGCGAGCCACTCCTGGATCTTGGGGCCCTGCTGGAAGAGCGAGGTCACCTGCTTCACCTCAGTGGTGGCGGCCTCGGTGACCGTGGCCCCCGCACCGGCCTGGCTCTTCACCTTGAGGTAGGTGATCTCCATGCCGCTGACCCGGTAGTCGATGCTGTGGGTGATCTCCTTCTCGGTGCGCTCACACTTGACGTCGTCACTGCCCTTGCAGGTGTAGCCGAGCTTGTCGAGCTCGGCGGCCAGCGGCTTGGCCGGCAGCAGGCTCACCGGCATGGCCCGGTCGGGCACCCAGCGGTCGACATAGGCGACGATCGACCCGTCGCTGCTGCCGCGGGCCACGATGTCACCCTGCTCGGTCTTGGCGTACTCCTCCTCGGTGCCCGCCCGCACCGCCTTGAGCAGCTCGTCACGCTGCTTGTCGTCGGCCGCCACCTGGCCGGCCAGGTACTGCTGCAGGGCCAGCGCCTTGGGGTCCTTGCCACCCTTGCCGTCCTGGACGTTGAGGGCGACGCGGCCCAGCCGGGATCCCTTGGCACCACCGACATAGGCCATCATCACCGGGTCACTGGTGTAGTGGGTGCACGTCCAGGAGTCCATCCCGGCCTGGCCCTCCTCGGCGCAGGTGAACCCCTCGTCGGTCAGGTGCTTCTTCACCACGGCAACGGTTCCGGGGCCGGGCACCTGCCCGGGAGCGCGTGAGACGGTCGCCGACGGCGAGGCGCTGGCGGGGGCGGGGGCCGACGGCGAAGCGGCCGGCTGCGGCTGGGCGGGGTTGTCCTCGCGCTGTGAGAGGTACCAGGCACCGCCGCCCAGGGCCAGCACCAGGGGCAGCGCGAGCCACCACGCCTTCCTGCCGTTGGGGGCGTCATCGAGGCGTTCGGTGACGGTGGCGCCGGTGGGCACGGGGGTCGGCTCGACGGCCCGGTGACGCGGGATGACGGGTTCCTCCCGCTCGGTCTGGGGGCGCTCGGCCCGCGCGCGCGGTGCAGCCTGCTCGACCCGCGTGGACTGGTCCTCGGGGTTGGCCGCCCGCCGGCTCGGCCTGCTGGCCGGGCGCTTGGCAGGATCCTCGAAGGGGCTTCTCTCCTGCGGCGCCGCGCCCTCCTCGGCAGGATCGAAGACCCGACGGGCACGGCTGGGCATCGCGTCCTGCTCGGGCTCCGCGGCGCGACGTCGCGGGCCGGCCGGGGTCTCGTCCTGGGGATCGGCGGCACGACGGCGGGGTGCGCCGCTGGGGCCGATGGGCTCCTCGTGCTCAGTCACGCCCGCCAGCCTAGTGCTCCCATCCCATGGATTCCGTACAGATGGGCGCACGGCTGGTACCGGCACGGCGCGTTGGCTTGCCAGCCCGTTGCTCCTCGACCAGACTTCGCCCTCGACCAGCACTTCAACCCCGCCGCCAGCCAAGCCCCGAAGCCACCATGGGTGTCCACGATCCGGCCAGCCCCCAGCTCAACAGATTCCGCAGCAGGTGCCCACCACCTAGTCTGGACACATGACAGACCTGACCCGTTCCGCCGTCGCCCAGATGATCGACCACACCCTGCTCAAGACCGATGCCACGCCCGAGCAGGTGCTGGCGCTGGCCGACGAGGCTCGCGAGCTGGGCACCTATTC
>NZ_JBHWOO010000092.1:0-5059 GCF_043424415.1 Luteococcus sp.
CAGGTCGTCGCGGCCCATCTCGCTGGCCTGCTGGAATCGTCCAATGACCAGGCCTCGTACCGTGTCCGCTCCGGGCTGCTGCATGAGTGAATTGAGATCGCGGCGAAAGGCGTAGGGATTGCTGATCTCGTCGTCCTCGAGCATGAGGACGGCATCAGTGAGAGTGGGCATCCAGCGGGTCCCCTGCAGGAGGTTCAGGGTGCACAGGTTCGCGCCGACGACGCGTCCCTCGGCATCGCCGGGCTGCAGGGGCCACCAGCCCCCGGTCGGAATCTTGGTCCGGTGATCCTGGTCGAGGAACCACAGGTCGTCGGTGAACCAGTCGCTACCGATCACGTGCACCGGAGCCTCCGACATGAGGGCCTGCTGGAACCACGCGGCGGTCTGCTCGCCCAGGTCGCGCATCCCGAAGGTGGACCAGTGCGGACCGTAGTAGGTGACCACGCCAGTCGCGGTGGTGATCGCGTTCTGCAGCGCGGTGATGTCGGAGAAGCCGCACAGGATCTTCGGGTTCGCCGCGATGAGGTCGAAGTCGAGGTGCGGGAGCAGCTCGTTGCTGTTGGCACCACCGATGACGGTGAGGATGGCATCCACGCTCGGGTCGGCGAACGCGGCGTGCAGGTCGGCCACTCGCGAGGCGATCGAGGACGTGTCGTAGCGGTCGCGTTCGTCCACGTGTTCGCCGTAGGACACGGACAGGCCCAGCGCGGCGAGGTGTTCCTCGGCGATGCGAGCGTTGTCGTTGCCGTCAGTGACCATGGCGCGCGAGCGCGCAGGTGCCACAACCCGCACGTGCGAGCCGATGTGGAGCTTCGGAGGGAACACGGGATTCATGCACGAACAGTACCGACAGAGCGAAATCACACATCTGCCGCGAGCCTCGCATGCTGCAGATGTCAGATGGTGATGGTGCCGGTGGTGCCGTTGATCGTGATGATTTGGCCGTTGGTCAGGGTGGTTGTGGCTCCTGCGGCGCCCATGACTGCGGGGATGCCGTATTCGCGGGCGACGATGGCGGCGTGGGAGAGACGCCCTCCGGTGTCGGCGACGATGGCGGCGGCGAGGCCGAACAGGGGTGTCCAGGACGGATCGGTGTAGTGGCACACGAGGATGTCGCCGGGCTGGAGCTGGTCGAAGTCCTGAGGCCCGGTGATGACTCGTACTGGGCCGGTGGCCTGGCCCGGGCTGCCGGCGGCCCCGGCGAGTCTGGTGTCCGCGGGCAGGTCGGCCCGCGCCCACCAAGCTGCAGCCGCGCGCGGTCGGTCACCCTTACGCTGGCTGGCGGTCGCGCGTGTTTCCTGAGTCGATGCAGGTTCGGTGAGCGCCGTCGCGATCTCCGGCAGGGTGAGGTACTTGAGGTGCTCTGGCGTGTCGAGGGCTTGTCGATGGTGGAGCCGGGCGGCGATCTCGTTGGTGACTCGGCGTGCGATCACGTAGGCGTCCTCGATGAGGTAGACCGATGCCTCCCGGGCGACGTGCCCGTCCCGCCAGGCGCACAGGGTGCGGACGAATCCGCGGCGGGCCGGGCTGGGGAGCCTTCGGGTGATCTCGTCGACCAGATCCTGGTGGGAGGCGGTGTCGTTGGGTCGGTCTGGGGCGCGGCGTACGGCGGCGAGCGTTGCGTCGAGGCTGGTGTGGTCCTCGCGCCACGAGCGGTGGGAGAAGGGAAGGTACAGCTGGGTGGTGCGGGCGCCGTGCTGGTCGAGAAATTGCTGGTAGGCGTCGCGGTAGGCGGGGCTTTCGGGATCAAGGGCCGCGAGGCGGTGGAGGTCCTTGTCGATCGTCACGGTGGTGTACTCGAGGTCGCCGAGTAGGTCGTAGGCGTAGAGGTCCCGCCGCCTGGCCAGGGCCAGGTAGCGGCCCAGCCGCAGGGCGGTGAGTTGGGCGGGGCCGACGTAGTCGAGGAACCTCGCGCGGGCGATGTCGCTCACGAGCGCCAGCACCTGGTCGAGCAGCGTCAGCAGGTGCTGGTTGGGAACGGCGGTGAGGTCCGCGGGCAGGACGGCAGCCAGTTGCCTGCGATAGGTGGCTTCCACGGAGGGCCATCCAGCCGGGTCGGGGGCTTGGTAGCGGAGGAGCCGGGCCAGGCGCCAGCTGAGGTGGACGTCGGGGTACGCGGCAGTGAGCGTCCCGTCGGGTTCCATGGCGATGAGCTGGTCGATGGGGGTGGAGGTGATGCCGATGCTGCTCATCCCGGCCTGGAGTTGGCGGTGCATGGGGATGATCGCGGCGAGGTCGAGCGGGTAGGGGCCCGGGTAGTGCTCGACGAGGTCGGTGTGGAAGGTGCGGGACGCCTTCCCGATCCGGCGCCCGGACACGGTGGTCGTCGGGGGTTGCCGGGTCTCGGCAGGCGCAGATGCAGTGGTGGTGATGGGGCGCGCTTGGAGGAGCCACAAGGTGCTGCCCGTGTAGGCCCATTCCAGGTCCATGTCGATGCCGTAGTGGTTCTGCACGGCCTGCCCAAGGCGGGCGAGCTCGAGCACCTGGGTGTCGGTCAGGCAGAGCCGGGTTTGGTCGGCGGGTGCGACGTTGGTGGTGCGGGTGGTGGCACCGTGGCGGTCGATGCGGGTCTGCTTGGCGCCGAGGTGGCGTTCGAGGACCGTGGCGGTGGTGGCGCGGTACTCGTCGGGGGTGACGGCGCCGGAGACGATGCTCTCCCCGAGCCCCCAGGAGGCGTCGATGAGTGTCTCCTCGCTGCCTGTGATCGGGTCACGGGTGAACAGGACGCCAGCAGTGTCGGCGTCGACGAGTCGCTGGATGACGACGGCGAGGGCGACGTTGTGGTGGTCGAAGGCGTTGCGTTGGCGGTAGTCGACGGCGCGGGTGGTCCACAGCGAGCCCCAGCAGCGGCGCACGGCATCCAGGACGGCTTCAGCACCGACGACGCCGAGGAAGGTGTCCTGCTGCCCGGCGAAGGACGCGTCGGGCAGGTCCTCGGCTGTGGCGGAGGACCGTACGGCCACTGCCGTTCCCTCGCCCCACGTGGCCAGTCGGTTGGTGATCTCTTGGGCGACGTGGGCGGGGACGGGCTGGGCCTCCACCGCCGCTCGGACAGCGTCCGGACCCTGCGCGAGCAGCACGTCGAGGTCCAGGTCGGCGACTGCGTTGCGGTAGGTGTCGGCAGTGATGACGAATCCGTCGGGGACGGGGAATCCAGCGCGTTGCAGCTCGCCGAGGTTGGCGGCCTTGCCACCGCCGGTGGCCAGGGTCGCGTCGATGAACGGGATGGTCATGAGGTCCTCCAGGAGATGACGAGGCCACCGACGGCAGCCGCGGAGAGCGAGATGAGAAGGCCCGCGCTGGCGACGGGTGCAGATGTGTGGGCCGGCCACAACCCGAGGATGGGGAGGAACAGTGCCGCGCCGGCATGGCGGGCCAGTTGGACCAGGGATGAGGCGCCAGCAACCTGCCCGGCACTGGCGGCTGTCTGGGTTCGAGTGAGCACCACCGGCAGGGCCGCACCGCAGCCCAGCCCGACGCCGGCTGCGCCGAGCGTCAACGCCGTGACACCCCCGGGGGCCGCCACGGCGCAGGCGGCGAGCAGCAGGAGCCAGCATCCCGTCACGGCTCGACGGTGTGACGCGAGGGTTCCACCGAGCACGCTGCCCACCGCGGAAGCCAACAGCATCGGCAGCAACCGCCGGCCGATCGCCGATGCGTCCAGATGGTGCACCGCCTGCAACGCCCAGGGCAGGAACGTGACCACCGACACCATCACCCCGCCCAGAAGGAACGCCATGGCAAGGATCCCCGCCAGGGAGGACCCGCCCGACCGCAGCGCCATGTCACCGTGCCGCACCCGCCACCAGCCCGCCGGCTGGGCCGCGGTCGGCATCGACATCGACGCCAGAGCCCACCCAGCGACGACAAACGGGACCGTGGCGGCCATGCCCCAACGCCACCCGATGAACTCGGTGGCCCAGCCACCCCACAACGGACCGACCACATTCGCCAGCACCTGCGCCAAGCCCATCAGGCCAAAGGCGTGGCCCCGTGCACGATCATCGTCGAGCAGCCCCACCACGGCCAAGGCTGCAGGGACCAGCAACCCGGCCCCCACGCCCTGCACCAGACGGAAGACCAACAGCATGCCCATGCTGTGTGAGAGACACACCCCGACGGTGGCCAGGCCGAACACGCCCATCCCGGCCAGGTACATCGGGCGAGCTCCGACGCGATCGGTGACGACACCCGCCCACGGCAGGACCAGCGTCGAGGCGAGCAGGTAGATGCCCGACACCCATGCGTAGGCGTCGCGGTGCCCCAGCTCGCCGATGATCGTCGGGGTCGCGGTCGCCAGCAGTGTCTGCTGCAGCGTCGAGGCGCACATGCCCACCGTCGCCGCGCACAACGCCACCACCACACGCCGGGATGCCGAAACAGTCATCAGGACACCAGCGCCGCCAGCACCAGGTCCAGCTGGGCCGACAACCGCTGGGGTAGGGCAGGGCCCTCCATTTCCCACGTCCACTGCGCCACGGGCGCGAAGTACGCCGATGCGATCATCGTCACAGCAGCGTCGCGATCCACCGAACGGAACTCACCCGACGCGATCCCCTCGTCAACGACAGACCCCAGCAGGGAGAACAACGGCCCCCGCGACGACGCCACATCCCGCTGACCCAACGACGACATCCGGGCAATGCACATCTGCCGCGCCGACGCCTCGTGCTCCACGAACCAGTCACCCGCAGCGCCGAAGACCCGCTGCAGCCTCACCGCCGCACCAGCCCCCGGGGCGTCCGCAAGCGTCATGGCAGCCATGACCTGCTCGCCCAGAAAGGACAACACATCCTGCTTGGTCGCGAAGTATGTGAAGAACGTCCCCTTGCCGATATCTGCGGCTTCTGAGATCTGCGCCACCGACGTCTGCTCGAACCCCTGCGCCAAGAACAGATCCAGCGCAGCTTCAACGATCCGCTGCCGGGTCGCCTCCTTACGGCGCGTCACGCGCTCACTCGCACTCATGAACTTAGAGTAACAAGAAACATGACCGCGGTCATATTTGCCCCCGTTGGGTTCTCGAGTCATGGAGGTGTCATGTCCGGCCACAGAGATC
>NZ_JBHWOO010000093.1:0-4276 GCF_043424415.1 Luteococcus sp.
GCAGCAATGTCTCCGACGTGCCCGCCAAGGGCCGCGACACGATGGGCGTGAAGTTCGTCGGGGTCCGCGGGGACGACGAGGTGGCCGTGATCGCGCTCAATCCCGAGGCCGCCGATGAGGAACTGGCCGAGGAGTCGGATCTCACCGCCGAGTCGGCGAGCGCGGGTGGCACTGCGGCAGCTACCGTTGGTGAGCAGGATTCGACCCAGATGGTCACCGATGAGCAGGAGGAATCCGGTGAGTGATCCCAGCAAGGCTGCCAATACCGGCGCCAAGGCTGCCCAGAAGTCCGCGGAGGGCAAGGACGTCAGCGTCGTCGACGCGTCGCCCGACGACGGTTCGGGCGCCACTGCCTGGGACCGTGCCCGGCAGCGTCTCAGTGAAGCCGGGACGACCGTGGGTGGCAAGATGAGCGACCTCAAGGAGCGGGCCGTGGTGACCACCGCCAGTGACGGCACCTCCGCCGTGCCGGGTACGCGGCGGACCCGTCGGGCACGGCTTCGCCTGTCGCGGCTGGATCCGTGGTCGGTGATGAAGACGGCCTTCCTGTTCACCATCGCCGGCGGCATCGTCTTCTTCATCGCCACCTGGGTGGTCTGGGGCATCATCAACGCCTCCGGTGTCTTCGATGCCGTCAACAAGGCCGTCACCGACCTGGCCTCGCACCCCAGCAGCGAGACCGTCTTCCGTCTGGAGGACTACGTCAACACCCACAAGGTGCTGGGCTTCGCGGCCATGATCAGCGCCTTGAACGTGGTGCTGCTCACGGCTCTGGCCACCCTGTTCAGCTTCCTCTACAACTTGGCCGCCACCGTGATCGGCGGCCTCGAGGTGACGCTGGCCGAGGACTGATTCCGCCGGATTTGTGCTGAAGTCTGCTGGTGCACTAGAGTCACTCTTCGTTGCGAGAGTGACTGCGGGCCTATAGCTCAGTCGGTTAGAGCGCTGCCCTGATAAGGCAGAGGTCACTGGTTCAAGTCCAGTTAGGCCCACAGAACTGATCCCCCGACGGTTAACCGTCGGGGGATCTTCTGTGTCCGAGGGCTGGCCGGCAGTGCCGGTCAGCCGATGGTGGCGCCGAAGAGGCGGCCGATGCCGAAGGTGATCGCCATCGCCAGCAGGCCGCCGACGACATTGCGCACCACTGCCCTTGGCACCGGGGCATGCCCCAGTCTGGCCGAGCTCACCCCGGTGAGAGCGAGGGCCAGCAGCACCGACACTCCCACCACTGGGACCACCATGCTGTGCGGGGCCAGCAACACCGCCAGCAGTGGCACCAGGCCGCCGACCGTGAAGGCGGCGGTGGAGGCAAGCGCCGCCTCGACGGGCTTGACGGTGGCCTCGGGATCGATCCCGAGTTCCAGCTGGGTATGGGCGGCCAGCGGCTCGTCCTCGTGGATCTCGGCAGCCGCCTGCCGTGCCGTCTCGGGCCGTACCCCGAGCTCCTGGAGCATCTGCGCCATCTCGTCCATCTCCTGCTGCGGGAGCTGCTCCAGTTCGGTGCGCTCCTTGTCGACCAGGGCCTTCTCCGAGTCACGCTGTGCACTGACCGAGACGTACTCCCCGACCCCCATCGACAGGGCCCCTGAGGAGATCCCGGCCACGCCGGCAGTGAGCAGTGTGCTCGCGGTGGCGTGGGCGCCGGCCACGCCGATCAACAACGCCGCAACGGAGACGATGCCGTCATTGGCTCCCAACACAGCTGCGCGCAGCCAGTTCAACCGGTCCCCGACGGTGCTCTCGGCGTGGCCCCGGGGCGGCTCTGACCCACCGTCGGCGATGTCGTGAGATGCCTGGCTGGTCATGGACGCTCCTTGGTCGAACAACAGTGCCCCAAGCATGCAGGCTGGGGGCACCGCTGTCACCGAAGGCAAGCCTTGCCGTGGTCAGGTCTCATCCCTTGAGGCGCAGGGCCTCCCGGTAGCCCAGGCGCCCCTGGGTGCGCAGCAGCGCCCGCCGGTAGATCCGCTCGCCGACGATGACGGTGACCGCGGCGAAGGCCAGGTTGACTGCCAGGGCGGCCAGCCCGTCCCACCACTGCGCGGTGCCCTCGACGATCCGGGCCGGCATCAGGATGCCCGAGACGATCGGCACATAGCTGAGCACCACCTTCCACGTGCCGGTGGCCATGAAGCCGGCGAAGTAGACGCCCATCAGCAGGTAGATCATCGGCGCACCGGTCTGCTGCAGGTCCTCGCTGCGGGTGCCCATGGCCCCGGCCGCAGCCCAGATGCACGCCAGGGCAAGGAAACTGGCGAGGAAGAGCAGCAGGTACCATCCCACCGCGGTGGTGAGAGAGGGCAGGACGTCGGAGAAGCGCGGCACGAAGCTCGCCCCCACCAGGCCGGCGCCGACCAGCAGCGCCATCTGGACCAGGGCCATCACGGTGTTGCCGAGCACCTTGCCTGCCAGCAGCTGGCGTACCGGGATGGCGGCCACCAGGATCTCGACGATGCGCGACTGCTTCTCCTCGATCACCGACTGGGCGATCTGCATGCCGTAGGTCATCGCCGACATCATGAACAGCACTGCGAAGACCAGCCCCATCACCGTCGCCGCCTGGGAGCGCGAGGAGTCACCCTCCAGCAGGGTGGTCTCGACGGTACTGGCGGCGGTCAGCTCCGCCAAGGAGGTGCCGGCCTTCTGGGCGGTGGCGGCCATCACCTGGTTGGAGGCGGCCTGCTGCACGAGCTGCACCACGTCGGAGCCGGGGGAGTCCTTGAAGGTGAGCTCCCATCCGGAGCCCTTGGGCACCAGGAGGGCGTCGGCATCGCCGGCACGCACCAGCTCCCGCCCGGCCGCGGCATCGGTGACCTTGGTCACCTCGACCGAGTTCTGGTCATTGGCAGCCTTGGTGAGCGCATCGAGGCTGGAGGCGAACTGCTGCGAGCGGGTGTCGACAACCGCCACGGTGCTGTGGTCGGCGCGGCCGCTGAACCAGGCGGAGGCCCCCATCGAGCCCAGGACCAGGGCCAGCGTGACCAGGGTGCCGATGATGTAGGCCTTGTCGGTGACCTTCACCAGGATCTCGCGGGTCATCA
Source organism: Luteococcus sp. (assembly GCF_043424415.1). Lineage (NCBI taxonomy): Bacteria > Bacillati > Actinomycetota > Actinomycetes > Propionibacteriales > Propionibacteriaceae > Luteococcus > Luteococcus sp. Next base: position 3,042 of record NZ_JBHWOO010000093.1, read on the forward strand.
CCGTGATCCACGGGGCCTGGGCCCGTCCGCCGTGGCCTGTCTGGTTGTCGTTGGCCATCGCAGTGGTCTGTGTGTGGGTCATGCCGTCACCTCGCGGTAGATCTCGGACAGGGTGGGACGAACGCGGCTGAACTCCAGCACCTCGCCGCGGGCGAGTGCCTCGGTGAGCAGCACCCGCTCGGTGCCGGGCTCAACGAGCTCCAGCAGGGCGGTGCCGCCGTCGACGTCGAGGGCGACCAGGCCGGGGATCTCGCGGACCCAGCCGGCATCGTTGCTGGTCACCAGGCGGTGGCGGACCCGTCCGCTGGATTCGAGCTGCTCGCGGCTGCCGCTGGCCACGACGCGACCGTTGGCCAGGATCACCAAGCCGTCGCAGAGCCGGTCGACCAGGTCGAGCTGGTGGCTGCTGAACAGGGTGGGCACCCCTGTGGCGGTGCGCTCGCGAAGCAGGTCGGCCATCTGGTCGATGGCGGCCGGGTCGAGGCCGCTGAAGGGCTCGTCGAGCACCAGGCAGGTGGGCGAGGCCATCACGGCGGCGGCGATCTGGACCCGCTGCTGGTTGCCCAAGGAGAGCTTCTCCAGCTTGTCCTTGGAGCGGTCGGCCAGGCCGAAGCGTTCCAGCAGTTCCATCGTCTCAGTGCGGGCAGCGGTGGCCCCCATGCCCTTGAGCCGGGCCAGGTAGACCAGCTGGTCGGCGATCGCCTGCTTGGGGTAGAGCCCGCGCTCCTCGGGCATGTAGCCGAAGTGGGAGCGGTCGGTGGCGGTGGCCGGACGCCCCTGCCACAGCACCTGGCCCTCGTCGGGGGCCAGCAGGCCCATCAACATGCGCATCGTCGTGGTCTTGCCGGCGCCATTGCCGCCGACGAAGCCGATCATCTGGCCGCTGCCGACATCAAAGCTGACGTCGTCGACGGCCAGGGTGTCGCCGTAGCGACGGGTGAGGTGCTGGACTTCCAGCATGGCGCCTCCTGACTGGGACCGATGATGGCTCCAGCCTGTCAAGTGGCGAATCGGGGCACATCCCTCCCGCGGGGGAAATCCTTCTTCATCCCCCCGAGGGGTCTCGCGGCACAGGTGCTGCAATTGCGCCCCATACGGCGCACGACACGTTCAAATGTCATCCGTGGCCGTATGGGCTGCATTTCCAGCACGGTCACCGGGGAACTGGGCTCAGCCGATCCTCGGACGGGCCGTAACGGCACTGCGGGCGGCCCACCCCCAGGTGTGGCCCCCCC
>NZ_JBHWOO010000094.1:0-7613 GCF_043424415.1 Luteococcus sp.
CTGGTGCGGGGTGCCGTCGTCGTCCAGATGCGTGTAGGTGCTGGTCTGCAGCTCGCCGGTGGCCTGGTAGCCCAGTCGCTGGACGAGCCGACGCGCGTCCTGGTTGTCGAGGCCGACCATGACCCGCAGCGAGCCGGTCAGGCGCGCGAGTTCCTCCACGGCCGTCACCAGTCGCGTGCCGATCCCCTGACCGCGGCGGTCGGGGTGGACGTGCAGGTCGTGCAGCTCCCAGGGCTCGCCGAAGCGCACCCCCACGAGGCCAGCGGCCTCACCGTCGACGGTCACGGCCAGGCCGAAGCCGGTGCCCTCGGTGCGCGAACGCAGCAGGCTCGTGGCGCGGTCGGCCCAGTCGGCACCGAGCTCGGTGAAGGCGTCGACGTGGTGCTGCTCGATGCGCGAGACGGCGACCTGCGCCTTGCCCTTCCTGGCACCTCGGGAACTGGGCTGTTTGCGCTGCTTGGCCATCAGTCGACCGCCGTCCCGCGGCCCGAGCCCACCAGGGAGCGCAGGAAGACGATGCGTTCCCCGCGACGGCCGCTGATGCGCGCCCAGTCGTCGGGATTGCTGGTGTTGGGCAGGTCCTCGTTCTCGACGAACTCGGCGCGGCAGGCCTCGACGATCCCCTCGCGCGAAACGCCTCCGGGGCCGCCGGCCAGTTCGTCCTTGATGGCGGCGGTCTTGGCGCGGTCGACCACATTGCGCAGCATGGCGCCGCTGGCGAAGTCGCCGAAGTGGAGCACCTCGCGGGCGCCGCTGGCATAGGTGACCTCGAGGAAGCGGTTGCGGTCGGCGACGGCGAAGATCTCCTCGACGGCCAGCTCCACCAGCGCGCAGGCGGACTCGACGCCGGGCGCCAGTGGTGTGGCCTCGGTGAGGTACTTGGACAGGATCTCGCGGGCGCCGTCGGCGTCGGGGCGCTCCAGCTTCACCTTCACGTCCAGGCGCCCGGGGCGCAGGATGGCCGGGTCGATCATGTCCTCGCGGTTGGAGGCGCCGATGATGATGACATTGTCGATGCCCTCCACCCCGTCGATCTCGCTGAGGAGCTGGGGAACGATGGTGTTCTCCACGTCGGAGCTGACGCCGGAGCCGCGGGTGCGGAAGAGGGAGTCCATCTCGTCGAAGAAGACCACGACGGGGCGGCCGTCGCTGGCGTGTTCCCGGGCGCGGGCGAAGATGGCGCGGATCTGGCGTTCGGACTCGCCCACGTACTTGGTGAGCAGCTCGGGGCCCTTGACGTTGAGGAACCAGGAACCACCCTCGGCGCCGGAGGCTCCCCCGCCCAGGGCATTGGCGACGGCCTTGGCGATCATCGTCTTGCCGCAGCCGGGCGGACCGTAGAGAAGGATGCCCTTGGGGGCGGTGAGCTGGTAGCGACGGTAGGCATCCCTGTGCTGGAAGGGAAGCTCGACGGCGTCGCGGATCTGCTGGATCTGCTGGCCCAGGCCGCCGATGTCGTCATAGGAGACATCGGGCACCTCCTCCAGCACCAATTCCTCCACCTGGCTGCGCGTCACCCTGGCCAGCGCGAGTCCCGCCCTGCGGTCCACCAAGACAGTGTCGCCGGCGTCGACGTCGACCTCGTCCAGACTGGGGACCCGGGCCAGCAGCACCTCGTCACCGGCCGACGACTGCACCACCACTCCCCCGGGGCCGGCCTCGACCACCCGGGCCAGCTCCCCCGAGAGCGGCAAGTCACACAGCGCGACGGCGACGCTCGACTCGTTCAGCAGCACGCCGCGCCCCACCTGGGCGCCGCTGAGCACCTCCGGCAGCGCCGCGACCCGCATCAGCCGTCCCAGGGCGCTGACCTCGAGCATGCCGGGATCCTCGCCGGATGCCTCGACGATCCACACCACCAGCACCAGGTTCAGCGGCGGCTTCGACAGCGCGTCGACCTCCTGCTTCAACCCGACCAGCCGCGAGCGCGCCTCCTTGAGGGTGGCGTTGAGCTTCTCATTCTGCGCCGCCAGGTTGCGGGCGTCCGCGCGGGCATCGGCCATGCGTCGTTCGGCGACCCCGAGGCGGTGGTCGAATCCCTTGCCGGGCTGGCAGTTCGGGTCGAAGGGCATGTCAGGCGCCCGTCTCCTCGACGGATGCCGGCTCGATGGTGGCCGACGGCGCGGGCACGCCGAGCTCCGACGGGCGTCCCGGACGGGGCTCTGCCATGCCGTTCTCGGGGACCTCCTGGTTGCTCATCGGCACGTTCTTGGGGCGCGGTCCGGTGTAGTCGGGGCCGTAGGCGCCGGCGGCGGGGCGACGCTTGCGCATCGGGGCCTCGACGCCGGGGGCCAGGCGACGCGAGTGCACCAGGAAGCCGGTGTGGCCGGTGGAGCCGTGCCCGGGCCGGATCGCGAGGCCCTCGGCGTGCCAGTCGCGCTGGGTGGTCTCGGTGGCCTGCGGTTCGGTCCAGCCGCCGTGGGCGCGCAGGGTGTCCATGACGCGGCCGAGCTGGGTGGCGGTGGCGACGTAGCAGGTGAGCACGCCGCCGGGCACCAGCACGTCGCCGACGGCGTCGATGCACTCCCAGGGGGCGAGCATGTCGAGCACGGCACGGTCGACGGGTTCGTCGCGCAGGCTCTCCACCAGGTCACCGACGGTCAGCTTCCAGCCCGGGTGGGCTTCGCCCAGGAAGGTCTCGACATTGTTGCGGGCCACTTCGGCGAAGTCCTCGCGGCGCTCGTAGGAGTTGAGGGTGCCGTTCGGTCCGATGGCGCGCAGCATCGCCAGCGACAGGGCGCCGGAGCCGACGCCGGCCTCCAGCACCCGGGCGCCGGGGTAGATGTCTCCCCACATGAGGATCTGGGCTGCGTCCTTGGGGTAGATGACCGCGGCCTCGCGAGGCATCGAGACCATGTAGTCGTTGAGCAGCGGGCGCATCACCAGGTAGGTGGCGCCGCCGACGCTGTCGACGGTGATCCCCTCGGGCTGGCCGATGATCTGCTCGTGGCGGATTCCGCCCTTGGTGGCGTGGAAGCTCTTGCCAGGCGTGAGCAGCAGCGAGTGGCGTCGTCCCTTGGAGTCGGTGAGGGTGACGCGTTCGCCGGCCTGCATCACGCCGGTGCGCACGCCCGACAGGTTCTCGGTGGCCGGCGGCGGGGGCGCCACCAGCTTGGCGGGCTGGCCGATGCAGCGGCGGTAGAGCTGGAAGAGCTGTGCGACGGTGACGTCCTGCAGGCTGTCGATCACGACGCGTCGGCGGGCCTCGGGCACCGGGGCCATGGCCGGGATGGCGACCACGACGGCACCGGCGCCGTTGCCGCTGTCGGCTCCGGTGGTGCTGTCCTCGAGCACCAGGCACTTGGTGACGTCGACCCCGAGCAGTTCGGCGGCCTTGCGATAGGGCTCGGGGTCCGGCTTGTTGGCACTGACCTCGTCGCCGCCGACGATCTCGCTGAAGCCCAGCGCGGGCAGCCCGGCCAGGATCTTGTCGATCATGTGGCGGGGACTGGAGCTGACCAGCGCGAGTTTGACCCCCTGCTGTTCCATCTCGGCGAGCAGTGCGCGGGTGCCGGGCAGGAAGAGTTCCTCGCCCTGGCGGGTGGCACTCTCGATGACTCCGCCGACGAGGTCGTCGAGGATCGTGCCCGCATCGACCCGGCCGCCGCTGCGCTCGGAGAAGATCTCGGCCAGGCGCGTGACGGCGGTGCCGACGATGCTGGCCGATTCCTGCTCGCTCCACTCGATGCCGTGGCGCCGGGCCACCTCCACCTCCATCTGCGTCCACAGGGGCTCGGTGTTGACCAGGGTGCTGTCGAAGTCCCACAGGACGGCCTCGGGGCGGGCTGCGGTGAAGGAGGAATTCTTCATGATGGCTCCCATTCTTCCAGAGTGGGTGCACCACCCGACCAAAGATCCATGCCGACCGGCTCCGGATCAGTCAGGATGGGAGTGACACGATCGACCCGGAAGGCTCCTGATGACCACTCCCGACGACGCCCAGTCGCCCACCCCCGACGGCCCCGGCATGCAGCCGGGCACCGGTTCCTCCGCCGCGCCGCGGCCCGACCAGAGCACCCAGACCCCCAGCACGCAGTTCCCGCCGCCCCAACAGCCCGTTGCCCCCGCCCCCATGGCACCCAAGGGCAAGTCCTCCCGGCGCACCATCCAGTTCGGCGGGCCCGATCCCGAGCCCAACTGGTTCCACCGCGGCTTCGGCATCGGCGCCGGTGCTGCGTTGGGCATCGGCGTGGTCACCCTGGCCCTGTCCCTGATCGCGAGCACCTTGATGGGTCTGCTGTTCACCGCCCTCGGCGCGGCCCTCAGCAAGGTCGGTATGGGCAGCTCCAGTGACCTGAGCACCGCCACCGAAACCGTCTGGGGCCCCGAGGACGCCAAGGACACGCTGCGCGCCATCGACGTGCGCGGCGCCATCATGGCCGGCGGCGACTCCGGCATGGGCCTCACCCAGGCCACCTACGGCTACGAGATCGCCGACACCATCGACAAGATCGGCAAGGACGACGCCGGCGGCCTGGTGCTGCGCATGGACACCCCCGGCGGCACCATCAACGGCGCCCGTGCCATCGGTGAGGCCGTCGAGCGCTACCAGAAGCGCACCGGCCACAAGGTCGTCGCGGTCGTCGAGGGCATGAGCGCCTCGGGTGGCATGTTCGCGATGGCGCCGGCCGACCGGATCATCGCCGACCACGGCACCCTGACCGGCAGCATCGGCGTGATCAGCGGCCCCTTCGACCGCTACAAGGACGTCAAGGCAGTCGACGGAGGCCTGCTGGGCGGCGGCGTCACCACCACCGGCGGCATCGAGAGCGAGTACATCAGCGCCGGCAAGGGCAAGGACTTCGGCAATCCCTTCCGCGACATGACCGCCGAGGAGCGCAAGGTCTGGAGCGACGGCATCAACCGCGAGTACGACGGCTTCGTCAACTGGGTCTCGACCCACCGAAAGATCCCTGCCGCAACGATCCGCAATGACCTGGGCGCGCACATCTTCGATCCCGAGACGGCCAAGGAGAAGAAGCTCGTCGACGATGTGATGGGCCGGGACGAGGCCTACCGGGCCGCCGCCAAGCTGAACGGGCTGGACCCGGCCAGCACCAAGATGGTGGCCTCGGCCATGCCCGGCTTCTGGCAGTCGGTGCTCTCCTCCGAGGCGCGCATCCCCGGCCTGGCGCCGGCCGCCACCGCCCAGGAGGGCCAGCAGCCGGTGGTCACCTCCACCATCTGCTCGGGTTCCCCGCAGGTGCTGGCCTGGAACGGCCCGACGGCCCAGTTCTGCGGGCGCTGACCCGCAGGATCAGCCCCGACGCACCAGGCGCGCCACGGCGCCCGCAGGCAACCGCTTGCGGGCGCCGTTGAGCACCCGGCCCAGTTCGACGCGCACCATGTGCTCGATGCGGGGACGGTGGGTGCCACGAAGCGTCGCGGACTCCACCGCGTGCTCGGCGACGGCCCGGTCGAAGTCGGAGCCCTCGAAGCCCTCGGCCAGCCCGGGCATCGCCGCCAGCGCGCTCAGGGTGAAGACGTAGTGGTGGGTGCCCGAGGGCGGGCAGGGGCCCTCGTAGCCCAGCGCGCGGGTGCCCTGTCCCTGCACGGCACCGTCGGGCAGCAGTCCGGCCTCCAGCGCCGAGACGTGGCCGGGCAGCAGCACCATCCAGTGGCGGTAGTCGGGGGCGTCGTCGTCGGTGAGCTGCAGCGCCCAGGCGGCGGGGGCCGGCGCGTCACTGTTCCACTCCAGTGCGGGCGACAGGTTCTCCCCCTGCCCGGGGCCCACCACCTGGACCGGGAGCGGCTGGCGGTCAGTGATCGTGGGGCTGGTCAGACGCAACATGGATCCAAGACTAGTTGGGGGCTGCCAGGTGCAGGCGGTGTATGGCGTTGACGGGCAGCAAAGGAACAGGCCTGGGAGGACCAGGTGTGGGAATGGGCAGGAGGACCCGGCCGGGGCCGGGTCCTCCTGGGGTTTTGCGATCCTGCTGGATGTGCCGCGGCCTCACTCAGGCGGCGTGCTCGCAGGTGGGGCAGGTGCAGTTGGCGCAGTCGCACTTCACGCAGGTGTCATTGCAGCCGTCGCAGGTGCAGGTATTGCACTCGTCGTAGTGGCCGTCGTGCTGGAAGTGTGCGTGGCCGTCGTGGATGTAGTCGACGTGGTCGCCGTGCTGGACCGCCTCGTGGCCGCAGTCGGTGCCGTGCTGGTGGTCGTGTCCGATGTGCTCGGTGTGCTCAAGGGTGGCGCTCATGGTGACTCCTCCTGATGGGTTGTGCTGTGTGCCGGTGGTGCTGACACGGCCAACACTCCCCCACCCATCACCCCTTGTCAACGACTGGTATGACACTCGCCATCATTCTCAACAAGTGCTGCGGAGGTGCTGGTCAGGGCCTCTTGGGAGGCACTCCCAACTGAGGCGCGTGCCGGGCAGTGGACCTGCCCGGCACCCACCTCACTTCGCGTTGAAGTACTTCGCCTCCGGGTGGTGCACCACGATCGCGTCGGTGGACTGCTCTGGATGCAGCTGCAGCTCCTCCGACAGCTCGACCCCGATGCGCCACGGCTCCAGCAACTCCACCAGCGTGGCGCGATCCTCCAGCTCGGGGCAGGCCGGGTAGCCGAAGGAGTAGCGCGAGCCGCGGTAGTCCTGCTTCTGGATTGCGCGGTCCACCGTCGACTGCGTCGCCGCATAGCCGAGCTCCTCGCGGGTGCGGGCATGCCAGTACTCAGCCAGAGCCTCGGTGAGCTGCACGCTCAGCCCGTGCAGCTCGAGGTAGTCGCGGTAGGAGTTGGCCTCGAACAGCTTGGCTGTCTCGCGCGCCACCTCGCTGCCCATGGTGACCAGCTGCATCGGCAGCACGTCGGGGCCGTGGGCGTCGAACTCGGCCTTGTCGCGGAAGAAGTCGGCCAGGCACAGGCGACGGTCCCGGCGCTGCCGCGGGAAGGTGAAGCGGGTCAGTTCCCGGCCGTGGTCCTCGGGGTCGAGCAGCACCAGCGTCTCGTCGATCGAGTAGACCGGGAAGTAGCCGTGCACGACGGCGAAGTTGGCCAGCGAGTCGGCCTTGATGCGGTCCAGCCACATGCGCAGTCGCGGCCGCCCCTCGGTCTCCACCAGCTCCTCGTAGGAGGCACCGTCCTGGCCACGTCCCGGCTTGAGACCCCACTGCCCCAGGAAGGTGGCGCGCTCGTCGAGCCAGTCGACCACCTCGGCCAGCTTGATGCCCTTCACGACGCGACTTCCCCAGAAGGGCGGCGTGGGGACGTCCACTCCCCCTTCGGGCGTGGGGCGGGCGACGTCGCTGCGCACGCCCAGCTCGGGCTCCTCGATCTCGACGCTGGGGCCCTTGGGGACGCGTCGCGGCTTGATCTCGGGCAGCTTGGCGCCGGGCTCGCCGCGCTTCACGGCCATCACGGCATCCATGAGGGCCAGGCCCTCGAAGGCGTCCTTGGCGTAGCGCACGTCGCCGGAGAACTGCTCGTTGAGGTCGTGCTCGACGAAGCTGCGGGTCAGCGCCGCGCCACCCAGCATCACCGGGTACTTGCCGCCCAGGCCCTGGGCGTCGAGCTCGGCGAGGTTGTCCTTCATCACCATGGTGGACTTCACCAGCAGGCCGCTCATGCCGATCGCGTCGGCCTGGTGCTTCTCGGCTGCCTCGACGATCGC
>NZ_JBHWOO010000095.1:0-4355 GCF_043424415.1 Luteococcus sp.
CATCGACGGACCCTCCAAGGCGCCGACCTCGCCACCGGAGATGCCGCAGCCCACGAAGTGCAGGCCGGCGGCGCGGACCTTCTCCTCGCGGCGGATGGTGTCCTCGTAGAAGGCATTGCCGCCATCGACGATGATGTCGCCGTCCTCCAGCAGCGGGATCAGCTGGTCGATGACGGCATCGGTGCCCTTGCCGGCCTGCACCATGATCACGATGCGGCGGGGGCGCTCCAGCGAGGCGACGAAGTCCTCGATCTTCTCCGAGGCGATGAAGGTGCCCTCGGTACCGTGCTCGGCGATGACCTCTTCGGTCTTGGCGAAGGTGCGGTTGTAGATGGCGACGCTGAAGCCCTTGTGCGCCATGTTGCGGGCCAGCGACGAACCCATGACGGCCATGCCGATCACGCCGACATCGGCCAGGGCCTTCGCGTCGGTGCCAGCAGTGGTGGTCTCGGTCATCGAATCTCCATTCGGTCGGGGCGGGGGCTGCGGAACGGCAGTGTGTCTCAGCCTTACGAGGACCAGTCCACCATCACGGTCAAGTCCCTTCGAGCCATTGCCACATGTTGTCGCTTCCGCCGGCTCCCAGACGCGTGCTCCCAGAACCTTTGTGGCAAGGGAGTTCACCGTTCCATGCGGACTTGCACTCTGTTGCCACCCGGTGGGGCCGGGCCTAGGCTCAAGCCATGAGCGACGCCAGGCCCGAGGACAGCAAGCCCGCCACCATCTACCAGGTGGCGGAGGCGGCCGGCGTGAGCCCCTCGACGGTCTCGCGCGCCTTCTCCCGGCCCGGTCGCGTCAGCGACAAGACCGCGGCGAGGATCCACCAGATCGCCCAGGAGCTGGGCTACCGCACCGAGGCCGTCTTCCGGGCCGAACGTCCCGCCCGTACCCGTATGATCGGGCTGGCGATCAGCGACATCACCAATCCCTTCTACTTCAACATCATCCGTGGCGCGGAGAAGGCGGCCACCGATGCCGGCTTCTCCATCGTCCTGGCCGATGCCCAGGAGTCGGCCGAGCTGGAGAAGACCTTGCTGGACCGCACCCTGCAGGTGGTCGACGGACTGGTGGTGGTCACCTCACGACTGTCCGACACGGCCCTGCGCGGGGTGAGCAAGAAGGTCCCGACCGTGGTGCTGAACCGCCAGGTGATGGGGCTGCCCTGCATCGGCACCGACAATGCCCGCGGGATGCGACGTGCCCTGGAACACTTGGGGGAGCTGGGGCATCGCCACATCGCCTACGTGGCCGGACCCGAGGCGGCCTGGGTGGACGGGATGCGGTGGCGAGCCTTCCGCGAGGCCTGCCAGGAGCTCCAGCTGGAGGACATCCGCTACGGCCCCGTCGTCCCGACGGTGAAGGGCGGACTGCAGGCAGCGTCCGAGATCGGATCGAGGGGCGAGACCGCGGTGGTCTGCTACAACGACCTGGTGGCCATCGGGGTGCTGCGTGGGCTGTCCATGCGCGGGATCGACGTGCCGGGCAGGATCTCGGTGATCGGCTTCGACAACACCTTCGCCTCCGACCTGGTCACGCCGGCGATCACCACCGTCGCCTCGCCCCTGCGCCAGCTCGGCGAGCACGGCGTCAATGCCGTGCTCGCCATGATCAGGAAGCAGCGCCCGATGGGGCCCTCGATGGCGATGATGCCGATGGAGCTGGTGGTGCGGGAGTCGACCGCTCGGCTCAGCGCTGCGAGTTGAGCTTGAACAGGATCTCGCCGGCATTGGGGACCACCAGCGTGCCGGGCACCTTCGCCTCGGCCTCGAGGTCGATCGAGTCGGGGTCCAGGTAGCCCAGGTTCACCTGGCGGCAGACCTCCTCGGGGATTGCGGTGGCCAGCGTCACCGTGATCCGGTTGGTCTCCACGCCGGTCTCGGCATCGTAGGTGCCGGCGCCGCGCACGTGCGTCGAATGGGCGAGCACGCCCTTGGGCACGTCGCTGAAGCGGTCCCACTGCTTGGTGAAGTACTCGATGCAGTGGTAGCCGATCTCGTGGATCTCGCGGTGCACCTCGGAGACCTCGGTGACGTGGGGGGCGTAGATGACCACCTCTCCGCCGTCGGCCATGGCGGGCTGGGCCTTGTAACAGCCCTTGGCCGCGGTCCAGATGTCGTCATAGCGGGTCGGCATGCAGGCGATCACCTTCTGCAGGGGCTCGTCCAGCCAGGTGATGTGGCTGTCGGCGGCCACCTGGGCCATCGCGGCCCAGGCGTCCTCGCTGGTGCCGAAGGCGGCGGCCTCGAGCTCTCCCGAGCCGGACTCGACCACCAGGCACAGGGCCAGCTTCTCGTTGCGGATCAGGTCGGTGCCGGCATTGATGATCCGTCGCATGGGGGTGATGCCCTGGGTGCCGATCACCTTCTCGACGCCGAGCAGCGCACCCACCCAGTGGCTCAGGTCGATCGCGTCGTGGGTGGCGCAGCCGGGGATGAAGTACTTGTTGCCCCCCGAGATGCCGACCACCTCGTGCGGGAAGACCGGCCCGATCACGATGTTGTAGTCGGCCTCGACCACGTGGCGGTTGATCTCGACGTCGACCGCCACCTCCTGCGCGCCCTCGCTGAGCTCCTTGATGGTGGCCGCGTCCAGCGTGCCCACCTTGACGATCATCGACGGGTCCTGCCACTCGTGGTTGACCACGCGCAGGCCGGGGTAGGCCTCCTCGAGGCTGGCGGGCTGGCCCTCGCCGCCGACGCCGAACCAGGCATCGATCTCGTCGGACTCCATGTAGGAGTGGGTTCCCAGGGCGATGACGGCGGTCATCTCGGCGACGCGGCCCGCCAGCTGGGCGTGGACGTGGCGCAGCACCATCGGCAGCGGCATCGAACGGGTGCCGTCGGGGACCACCAGCACCACCTTCTTGCCGTCCAGTGGCAGCGGGGCGAGATTGCGCTCGACGAAGGCGGCGAAGTCGGCCTCAGCAATGTGCTGGTGGGCTCCGCCGATGGACTCGACAGGGATCTGGGTGGTCATGCGGCCAGTCAAGCGGCATGGCCGCCGGGCCTGCAAGCAGTTGCCCCGCCTTGCCCCGGGCCGGGGCCGGACTCAGCGACGGGCAGGGCAGAGCTCGGGTTCCGGCCCCAGTCGTGCCTCCAGCCCCGAACGCACCCGGGGCCACTCGTCACGCAGGATGCTGAAGTAGTCCACGTCGGCCACCGTCCCGTCGGCGGCGGGACGAAAGTGGCGCAGGGTTCCCTCGAAGTGGGCCCCCAGGCGCTCGATCGCGCGGTGAGAGCGGGTGTTGCGGTGGTCGCAGCGCAGGGCGACGCGGCCCACGCCGAAGACCTCGAAGGCGTGCTCCAGCAGCAGCAGCTTCGCGGCGGGGTTCACCGCGGATCCCCAGACGTGGCGGGCGTAGATGGTGTTGCCGATCTCGACTTTGAGCCCGTCGACCAGGTCGTAGAAGCAGGTGCGCCCGACCAGTCCACCGTCGTGCTCCACGGCGAAGGCGAGGGTTGCCGGGGCGTCAACCAGGTCGCGGAGGTGGACCGCCATGGCGGCATCGGTCGCCGGCAGCGGCACGCCCATGCCGGCCCAGGACTGCTCGTCCACGATCGCCCGGAAGCCAGTGGCGTCGGCGGGGGAGAGGGGACGCAGCGTGGTGCTGCCGTGCTGCAAGGCCAGGTGGTGCTCCATCCCTGCACAGTAACGGGGCCGCCGGACCGGAGGCCGGTAGTCTCGGGGGCATGGTGGAGCCAATCCCCGTCCCCCGTCCCGCGCCCGGCCAGCATCGGTGCGTGGCCAGACCTGCAACACGTGGCAACCGATGGAAAGTGTCACAGGCAGCGGGAAGCATGACGGCCATGGCACCGGCAATGACGCTCCACCCAGACCGACTCCTTCCCGCGGACCCCACCACGCGCGCCATCGCGCGTCGCCTCTACGACGAGGTCAAGGACCTGCCCATCATCTCGCCCCACGGCCACGTGCCCCCGGCCTGGATCGCCGACGACCTGCCCTTCGGCAACCCCACCGAGCTGCTCATCACGCCCGACCACTACGTGAACCGTCTGATGCACGCCAATGGCGTCGAGCTGTCCACCCTGGGCGTGCCCGTCGGCACCGAGATGAGCCAGGAGCAGTCGCGCGAGGCCTGGCGCACCTTCTGCTCACACTGGAGCGACTACAACGGCACCGCCATGCGCTACTGGATGCAGGACCAGCTGGTCGGCATCTTCGGCATCGACCAGCGTCCCAGCGCGGAGACCGCCGACGCCATCTACGACACCATCGACGCGAAGCTGGCCACCCCCGAGATGCGCCCGCGCGCCCTGATGGACAGCTTCGACATCTCCTTCATCGCCACCACCGACGACCCCTGTGACGACCTGCACCACCACGAGAAGATCGCC
>NZ_JBHWOO010000096.1:0-31168 GCF_043424415.1 Luteococcus sp.
GTCTCCCCGATCATTCGGGGGCCACGGGCCCTTTCAGGTGTGCCCGTGGTGGCGAGTCCGCGAGCTCCCGTGGTTGCCCTTCCAGGGCTGTTCACCGACCAGGGGTACCAGCCGGCCTGGTCTGCCGCTGAGCCATCCACAGACCTGCAGGCAGCATCGACGCACGCCAGCAACGCGCTGGGAGGAGCCCTTGGTGGTCGTGGGCGCAGTGTCGAAGGACCACACAGCTGGCCCGGGCAGTCAGTCGGGCTCTCCAGGGGTCTCAGGTGGCCAGGAAGGCCAGCCATATGCCCGACCACAGCGCCGGGCCGTAGGGGATCGTCGTCCCCATGGGATGAGGCCTTCGTCGCCGGAGCAGTGCGACGACGATCGAGGCGACGGCGCCCACCGTTGTGCCGGCCAGCAGGGTGGCGCCGACCAGTGTCCACGAGTCCAGGGCGGCGCCAGCTGACAGCATTCCGACCAGGCGGACGTCCCCGAAGCCAAGGGCGCCCGTCAGACGCCAGCACGTCCAGAAGAACAAGGTGGTGACGGCCGCAGCGAGGGTGGAGCGAAGGCCCACAGTCCACGCGTCGCGGGGCGTGGCCAGCAGACAACAGGCCAGGGCCGCTGCGGACAGCACCCAGCACCACCGGGTCGCTCGGAGGGGGAGCCACGTGGTGTACAGGTCGCAGGTGACCAACGCACACACGGGGCCCGCCAGGACCAACAGCAAAGGCCACTGCGAGCGAGCCTGTTCCACTGCCAGGAGTGCGCTGCCGGCGGAGAGCAGCAACACGACGCACACCGGCCCCTTGGCCGCCAGGCTCGCATAGGGGCGCTTGGTCCAGCCCTCCTGCACCGCGTCCTCCGGCTCGGGCAAGCGGGCGATGACGACGATCAGGAAGAGGCACGCGGCAGCACAGGTGAGCAGCACCGCCACCAACGCGGTGGCGGAAGGAGCGGCCCCCGTCATGCCGCCTCGAGGATACGGCTCGGCGGGCTCAAGTCATCCCTCACCGGGCCCACACTAGACTCCTGCAGCTCGTTCTCCAGGATGAGCAGCAGCCGTGCGGTGAGTTCGCTGCACTCGCTGGTGGAGGCCCGGGACAACAGGTCCAGCTCGCGCCGTGCCACCCCCGTGCGTCGGGCGACCTCCAGACGGGAACACTGGCGCTCGAGGCGACGAAGACGGCGACGGGCGGTGGCCGCGGGCACCCGGCGACGACGCAAGCAGCGAACCGAGCGCGCGGAGAGCAAGCAGATGCGCTGGCCATCGATCTGACGAAGGCGGTGGCGCGGGGGAGGGGGATCACTCACCAGACGGGCTGCCACCCGGGTCGGCACACGGGCCAGCCCGGCCACCATCTGCCAAGGCAGCCCGGTCGCGTCCACCAGCATGCGAAAGCTGGTCCGGAAGGGCGCAGCCGGTACCCACCGCTCGTCTGCGGGGATGGTCCCGGAATACCTGCCCTGCCGGACCCGCGTCCCCACTGGGACATCGGGACGGGTACGGGTCGGTAGGGAGGCGAGTACGCCGGACATGGTGTCTCCTGTGGTGATCACGGTGGGTGCGCCTTGCTCCCACGTCGCCAGCCTTCCGAGCGCGTGGCCGCGAGCGCCACCTGCGTCAACACCAGGACAACAGGTGGACAACACCGGCCCTGGTCCCCCCGTCCGGTGCGGGTGCAGTGGACGGGGACGCCAGAAGGGCCCACGCCATGTGGCGTGGACCCTCCTGGTCAGGACCTGTCGGACGGCACGCGGTGTGCCGGTCCCGGATCAGCGCTGCGCGCGAGTGAAGCCAGCCTTCTCGGCATCCTCGGTGCTGCGGAACCAGACATCGGCGATGGTGCGCTCATAGCCGGCCGAATCGCTGGTGTGGTACTTCATGGAACGCTCGTTGCCCTTGACGGCGTAGTCGGCCGGGGGCTCGTCGCCCACATAGGAGCCCTCGCCGTACTCATTGAGCACGTTGAGGCTCTCGGCGACGTGCTCCGAAGTGGCCGGGCCACCCTCAGCGCCCATGCGCTCCTCCGGTGAGGGCTCGGTGACGGCGAGCGCGCCGTCGGCGGGCTCGGTCTCGGCGCGGTCCAGGGTGGCGTCCTCGCTGGTGGCGGCGACCCACGTGGCTGAAGCCGGGGACGCTTCGGTGGGGACCGTCTGGTCGCTCTCGTCGGCGCGGTAGGCGTCGCTGGGCTGGTGGGCGGTCCAGGCATCGTCCTTGGTGGCCAGGAACTGGCGCACGGCCACGCCCACGGCGGCGATCACGGTGCCGACGGCGGCCACCTTGGCGACCGACCCGGCGACATTGCGCTTCTTCTTCTCAGGAAGCTCCAGGTCACCGCGCAGGGCAGCAACGGCAGCATGGCTGCGCTTGTTCGCCTCGCTGACGGCCGGGTGGTTCTCGGCCTGGTGGAGCAGCTCGACGAGCTGGGGGACCAGGTCCTCCTGCACCTTGGAGCGAGCCTGCTCCACGGCGGGCTGCACCTTGTCGGCAGCGGCCTCGAGGTGGGGCTCCAGCTGCTTGCGGGCCTTGTTGGCGCCAACGACCGCGGTGGCGGCCAGCGGGGCCACCTTCACCTTCGCGGCATCGGTGGCCGGGCTGAGCTTGTCCTTGGCCTGCTCCGCGTAGGGCGCGAGCTGTTCACGGGCGGACTCGGTCTTCTCGGATGCCGTGCTGAGCAGGGGGGCCAGCGCCTCCAGGGCCTGCTCGAGAATTTCGGTTCCACGCTCAACGGCCGTGTGAGTGGTCTCTGCGGCGGTGTCGCGCACGTCCTTCTTCCGGGACACGTTTCCTCCGATCGTTTGGGAGCTCGTGGTCGAGCACCCCTTCACGCTAGCCAACAAGGGGGTTTGGCAACAGCCCAGCCAGCCCGTCTACCCGCAGAGCGAACAGCAACGGCCCCGGGCGGCAGGTCCGGGCGGCTAGGCTTTCGTGGTGAAGGGCACGGGCCTGCGCCCCCGCGTCGCGGCTCGCGCCTCCCTGACACGAGAGGAATGACTGTGGCAAGCACGGCAACCCTGCACACCAACCACGGCGACATCGTCATCGAGCTCTTCGCCGACCAGGCGCCCAAGACCGTCGAGAACTTCGTCGGCCTGGCCGATGGAACCAAGGACTACATCGACCCCAAGAGCGGTGACACCACCAAGGGCAAGTTCTACGACGGCCTCGGCTTCCACCGAGTCATCGACGGCTTCATGATCCAGGGCGGCTGTCCTCTGGGCACCGGCACCGGCGGCCCCGGCTACCAGTTCGGTGACGAGTTCCACCCGGAGCTCTCCTTCAACCGCCCCTACCTGCTGGCCATGGCCAATGCGGGCCCCGGCACCAACGGGTCGCAGTTCTTCATCACCGTCGCCCCGACCCCGCACCTGAACCGTCGCCACACCATCTTCGGTGAGGTGAGCGACGAGGCCAGCAAGAAGGTTGTCGACGAGATCGCCCAGGTCCCCACCGGCCGCATGGACCGTCCGGTCGAGCCGGTCGTCATCGAGTCGGTCGAGATCGCCTGACCCAGGCTCCCACCACGCCAGACGGGCCGTCCCCTGCAGGGGGCGGCCCGTCGGCATGTCGCCCCGGCGCGCCACTAGGATCGGACAATGATCACCGCAATCTCCTTCGTCAAGGCAGAGGTCTCCCGCATCCCCGAGGTCGCCGAGCAGATCGCATCCCTCGACGGCGTCAGCGAGGTCTACTCAGTCACCGGTGCCATCGACCTGATCGTGATGGTTCGCGTGCGCGACAACGATGCCGTCGCCGAGGTCGTCGCCGACCACCTGAACAAGGTCCCCGGGGTGCTGGAGACCGAGACCCACATCGCCTTCCGCGCCTTCTCCAACCACGACCTCGAGGCCACCTTCTCCCTGGGCAACTGAGCCCGTCTGGTCCCGGCCGAGCAGCAGGCGCGCCAGCTGGCCCTCGGCCAGCCCCACGTTCACCGGCCAGCTCCATTCGCCGTCGAGGTCCATCAGGCGCACCCCGGGACGCTCCAGCCATGCGGCCAGCAACTCACACTCCTCGACGGTGGCCGCGGGCATTCCCTCGCGCGGAGGCAGCACCGTCTCGGCGCGCGCCACCGCCTCACGCGCCACCCGCTGGGGCACCTCGCCGGGCAGGCTGACCACGGCCGCCGCCAGCCGGCCGTGGCGCATGACGTGGATCTGCCAGCCTCCCTCGTCGCGGGGCAGCGCCGCCACGATCTGGGCACAGCGGGCCACCGCAGCCATGCGTTGCCCGCGCAAGGTGACCCGGGCATAGCCCTGCATCCGCTCGGAGAGCACCTGTGCCTCCTCGAAACGCTGCTGTTCCACCAGGCGGGCCATGCGTTGGCTGGTGCGCCCGAGCACCGGACGGACGTCGCGGCTGATCGCCACCCTCACCTGCTCCACGACCTCGGGATAGTCCTGCGCACCCCGGCCGAGCTCGCAGGGGGCCAGGCAGCGCGCCATCTCGGCAAGGGCGCAGGAGGCCGTGGGCCGGGTGGTCGAGAGTCGCTGGGTGCACTGGCGGATCGGGTAGGCGTCGTAGAGCGCCAACATCGCGGACTCGGCCGACTGGCGGTTGTGGAAGGGTCCCCAGTAGTCGCACTGGTCGGCGAGCACCTGGCGCACCACCGAGAGCCGAGGGAAGGCCTCACGGGTCAACTTCACCCACACGAGCTTGTCCTGGTTGCGGGAGCGGCGGTTGTAGCGCGGACGGTGGGCACGGATCAGTCGGAGTTCACGCACCTCCGCCTCCAGCTCGGTGGCGCACGGATGGGCCTCGACGCCGGTGGCGACCCGGACCATCTCCTCGATGCGACCCCGCTTCTCGGCTGCGGTGAAATAGCTGCGCACCCGGGTGCGGATGTTCTTCGACTTGCCCACGTAGAGCACCTCCCGCCGCGTCCCCGTTGACTCCTGGTGGTCGGCATGGAAGCAGTAGACGCCCGGACCGGTGGGCAGCTCCTTGGCCCAGACCCGCTTGGCCCGTCGCTGTGGAGAGACCTTGTGCGTGAACTCCACCAGGTCCTCGAGGGTGTCCACGCCCAGGCTGCCGACCCTCTCGAGCAGGGCATGCAGCACGTCGACGGTGGCCCGGGCATCGGACAGTGCGCGGTGGTTGGGCACGGTGGTGGCCCCGAAATGGGCCGACAGGGTCCCCAGCTTGCAGTTGGCGACCTCGTCGCGCAGCAGGACCTGCCGGGCGAGGGCAACGGTGTCGACCACGACGGGGCCGGGCCACGGAGTGTCGAGCTGGACGCAGGCGCGCTTGAGGAAGCCGATGTCGAAGCCGGCATTGTGGGCCACCAGCACCGCACCGCGGGAGAACTCGAGGAAGCTCGGCATCACCTGTCCGATCGTGGGGGAGTCGGCCACCATCCGGTCGGTGATTCCCGTCAGCACGGCGATGGAGGCGGGGATGTGTGCTCCCGGATTGACCAGGGTCTGGAAATCGCCCAGGATCTCGCCGCCGCGCACCTTCACCGCCCCGAACTCGGTGATGGCGCTCTGCTCACCGGTACCAGTGGTCTCCAGGTCGACCACGACGAAGGTCACCTGTGACAGGTGGGTGCCCAGGTCGTCGAAGCTCGGTTGACTGGCTCGGTAGGCGGCGGGACTCATGGGGGAGACGCTATGCACCGGTTCTGACAAAAGCCGCCGGACGACGTGAACAGAACAGGTGTGCGAAAAATGTCAGTGCCGGATGACAGCCTCATGGGCATGGAGAACACGAGTGACGCACGAGGGTCCGTATTCGACCGGACCGAACAGGAGATCCCGTGCCCGGGTGGGTGGCCGCAGCTGGTGGCCTGGGAGGCGGACTGCATCCTGGAGCGGGACTGGAACGGCACGCAACCGGACGAACAAGAGCTGCAGGCGGTCCTGGTTCTCGCCGGCGCAGGCCTGCTGGACGGGCTCGGCGGCCGGGCCCCGGCCAGCGACCGGCCACTGGCGAGCGCCGCCTGAGGGGGCGACGATGCGGCTTGGCTGAAGACCTGGCGAGGCTTTTGGTCGGCGTCTGTGACGCAACCTAGAATTCGACGCGGTGGCCAGCGCGGCCAGCGCGATGGGAGACAGACGGTGGCAAGGTTCACAAAGCTTGGTGCGAGCACGGCAGTGGCCGCGGTGATGGCAGCCTCGCTGTGGTGCGGCAGCCCCGCGGCACAGGCAGACCCTGATGCCGTCGCGCGCGCTCAGGAACAACTGGCCCGCATCGAGGCGGAGAGTTCCGCGATCGACGCCCGATACATCGAACTGCAGGAGAAGCTGGACCAGGCCAGCAAGCGGCTGGCTCGTGCCGACAAGGACCTGGCCAGCCAGGACGCCACCGTCGACGAGTTGAGCAGGAGCCTGGGCCAGTTCGCCGCCGAGCGCTACCAGACCAGCGGGGTCGACATGACCACCCGCCTGCTCACGAGCCAGGACGAGGCGGACTTCCTCGGCCAGCTCGCCCAGGTGCAGTCGGTGACCGATCGCGCGAACCAGCGGGTGCAGGAACTGCAGCTGGCCCAGGCGGACCTCGCCGTGAGCCAGCAGAGCGCCGCCGAGTCCCGCCGCCAGATCGCCGCCGCCAAGTCTGCCCAGGCCAAGGCCTCGCAGGAGTACCACCGCAAGCAGGACGAGGCCCAGAAGGTCCTCGACAAGCTGACGGCCGAGGAGAAGAAGCGTCTGGCCGAGATCGAGCGCAAGCAAGAGGCCGAGCGGCAGGCCAAGGCCAAGAAGGCCATCGAGGCCGCCCGGGCTGCCGAACAGGCTCGCACCGCCGAGGCCGACCGTGCTGCCGAGGCGGCTGCCAGCCCGAGCCCCACCGCCATCCCCAGCTCAAGTAGTGGCGCGGGCACCGGCAGCGAGTCCAGCCCTGAGTCGTCGGCGGGCCCGGCCACCGCCGGCTCGGGACGGGCAGGAACCGCGGTCTCCTTCGCCCTGTCCCAGGTGGGCAAGAGCTATGTGATGGGAGCCACCGGTCCGGGCGCCTATGACTGCTCAGGGCTGATGCTGCGGGCATGGGAGAAGGCGGGCGTCGGCCTGCCCCGCACCTCCCAGGCGCAGTTCGGTGCCGGCACATCCATTCCCACCAGCCAGCTGCAGCCCGGCGACCTGGTCTTCTACTATTCGGGGATCAGCCATGTCGGGATGTACATCGGCAATGGCATGATCGTCCATGCGGCGAATCCACGCAGCGGCGTCAAGGTGGCGCCCGTCGACCAGATGCCCCTGACGGGGGCTCGCCGCGTCGGTTGAGTCCGGCGGTCAGGAGGGAGCGACGGTGTGCTGAGCATTGGCATCGACATCGGTGGCACCAAGGTGGCAGCCGGCGTCGTCGACGAACGGGGCCAGGTCCTGCGACGGCTCCAGCGCCCCACACCCTCGACCAGTCCGGAAGCGGTCGAGGACGTCATCGTGGAGGTCGTCGAGGAGCTGTGCTCCACACACCAGGCCGTCACCGTGGGCATCGGAGCCGCCGGATGGGTCGACACCGACCAGGCGATCGTGCGCTTCTCGCCCCACCTGGCCTGGCGCAACGAACCGCTCAAGGCCCGGCTGAACCAGCGCATCGAACAGCCCGTGCTGGTGGACAATGACGCGAATGCCGCCGCCTGGGCCGAGTACCGCTTCGGCGCCGGGCGCAATGCGCACGTGATGACCTGCATCACGCTGGGGACCGGTATCGGCGGTGCCCTGGTGATCAATGGCCGGCTCTTTCGTGGGCGTTTCGGCATGGCCGGCGAGTTCGGCCACATGGGTGTCGTGCCCCAGGGCCACTGGTGCCCGTGCGGCAACCGGGGATGCTGGGAGCAGTACGCCTCGGGCAATTCCCTGGTGCGTGACGCGAAGGCCCTCCTGCGCGAGAACTCCCCTCAGGCACAGCCACTGCTGGAACGCATCGACGGCGACATCGACGCCCTGACCGGCCCCGACGTCACCGCCGCCGCCATGGACGGTGACCGGATGTCGGTGGAGCTGATCAGTGACGTCGGCACCTGGCTTGGGCGCGGGCTGGCGAACCTGGCGGCTGCCCTGGACCCGGACCTGTTCGTCGTGGGCGGTGGGGTGAGCGCCGCCGGCGACCTGCTGATGGAACCGGCTCAACAAGCCTTCGACCGCACCCTCACCGGGCGGGGATTCCGGCCCCCGGCCCGGCTGGAGCTCGCGAGCTTCCTCAATGACGCCGGTCTGGTCGGTGCCGCTGACCTGGCACGCCACTCGATGGACGAGCCCCCTGGTGCCGCCCGCGGCTTCTGGCCGCGTCGCCGGCGAAGGGGTACCGGACTGGGCGGCCTGCTGCACCGACTGGAGCCGGGCGAGGCGATCTCATCGCGTTCCACGCGCTCCCGATGGGCGTCCACCGCGGCGTCGAGCCAGACCCAGCGCGAGAGCGTCTGGCCGCCGCGCTACTGGAGCGACCAGCACTGGACCGAGTAGTTCGTCGGGCCGGTGCACGGACGATGGGTGGCGCCGCAGGGCTGGGGCTGGAAGGGGCAGTGCCCTCAGACCTGGGCCCCGTCATTTTCCAGCGGCTCACGGTCCTTCGGCAGACTGACCAGCGCCACCACCAGGCCGATCAGGAAGGCGCCGACAGCCCAGCCCACCAGCGGCCCCACTTCGGCGCCGAAGATGGCCCCCAGGAAGACCAGCACCGCGAAGGACATCAGCAGCGAGCTGGCCAGGAAGGGGCCCTTCGGCATCTCCGCCGGGCGGGGTCGGGGTGGCACGAAGGGCTCATCGGGGTCGTCGGGAACCGCCGCGTCCATCGCCGCGGTCATCGAGAAGTCGTCGCGGGTGCCCGGACGTGCAGCCTCCCGAGGAGCGGGCGCTGCGGCCTCCGACGCCGGGGTGGAGGACAGGTCACGGGGCTCCGTCGATGGCGCGGGTCCGCCCGGCTGGGGGCCGAACTCGGCGTCCACGATCGCCCGGAAACGGGCCTCGGTGTCGTCCGTGGCGCTCATCGGCAGGACGATTCGTCGAAGCAGCTGGTCACGTCCACCAGCCTACGACGAGCACGACGTCGCAGGCAGCACCCGCCACGGGGCGCGGCAGGCCGTCCGCAACCTGCCCAGGCCCTAGTCTGGGAGGCGGCCGCCCCGCCGCGTTCCCCACGCGCGAGGCCAGGAGCAGGAGGACCGATGAGCATCGACGAGCAGAGCCGGGACGAGGCCGGGACCGCCCCCGACATGACGGGGCCCACCCCCGGCACCGAGGTTGGCGGCGGGCCCGCGAGCCCTCCTCCCGAGCAGCCGCCCGCCGGTCCGCAGCTGGTGGCGCGTGCCGCCGAACTCACCCACCAGGCCGCCGAACGGGTACGGGTCCAGGTCGAAGGCGCGGACCTCCTCCCCGCCGAGGGGCCAGCCCTGTTGGTGCTCAACCACCTCTCGCACCTGGACCAGGTGCCCGCCCGCCCGCACGGCCGACGCATCCACGTCGTCGGCCCTCACCGGGGAACCGCCGCCAGGACCCTGAAGCGGCTGGCCCGACGCTCCGAGCCCGACCAGGACCCCGAGGAGCTGGCCCACACCCGGGCCAAGGCGCTGCTGGAGCAGGGCGAACTGGTCGCGGTCTTCCCCGAGGGGGGACGTTCCCCCGACGGGCGCCTCTACCGGGGCCGGCCCTGGGTGGCCCGGCTCGTGCTCGACACACAGGTGCCCGTGCTGCCGGTCGCGGTGCTGCCACAGCAGTCCCTTGTGGCACGCACCGTTGCCCCACACCTGCGCGTGGGCACGCCGCTCGACCTTGAGCGCTACCGCGCCCTGCCCTGCCCCGAAGGACAGGAACAGCTGGTCTGCCAGATGGTCACCGACCTGCTGATGGAATCGTTGATGGCGCTGTCCGGCCAGACCTACATGGACATCGATGTCGACCGACGGCGTGCCGGACTGCTGGAACAGCGCCGTACCCGCACCGCCGCCACCCGGGCCGAGGCCCGCGCCCGGAGGGCCCGCGAACTGGCCGAGCAACAGCAGCGGATCGCCGACCGGGAGGCCGAGGCCGCCGAGATCGCCCGCGCCCAGGCCCTGGCCGCCGACCTTGCCCGCGACCAGGCCCGGCGCGCTGCCGAGGCCGACGCGCGACGCCAGGCCCTGCGCCAGGTCCGGCTCGACCAGGGCGCGCAGACCAAGGGACGCGACATCACCCGGCCACGCCACCACAGCCCCACCGACGGCAACGACTGAGCATGGCCCTGGGCGCGACCGACGACCTGTTCGACTCCGTCTACCGGGTGCAGGCCCGGATGCGATGGGGGCTGCTTGTCCATGCCGTGGTGGTGAACCTGGCGCGCATCGAACGCGCCGACCATCCCCGGGTGCTGCTGGCGATGTGCCTGGGGATGGGGTTGTGGACCGTCGTGGTCAACCGGCTCCTGCGGGACCCGGACACCCGCCGCTCCTCGGTCTTCTGGGCGGACCTGGCCGTCTCCGCCCTGGTCGTCGCCCTGACCGACTGGACGCTGGGACACGAGGTCTTCCTGCAGACCCAGCTGGGAGTGGGTGGCTTCTGGATGGGGATGCCCTCCCTGGCCTTGGCCGTCTGGTACGGCGCAGGGGTCGGCATGGCCTCCGCGAGCGCCCTGGTGCTGGTCTGCTACCTGCACTCCCTGGAGGAGCCGTGGGTGTGGTCGCTGCTGGTGGTGCAGGCAGTGTGTGCCTGGGCCACCGCCCAGATCGTCACCACGGTGCAGGAGGTCGCCGCCGACCGTGATGCGCGCAATGCGCGCCTGCTCGTACTGGCCGAGCGCGACCGTCTCAACCGCATCGTGCACGACGGCGCCCTGCAGGTGCTGGTCATGGTCGAGCGGGAAGGGCCGGAGCTCGGACCGAAGGGGGAGCGGCTCGCGGCACTGGCCCGGCGGCAGGAGTCCCAGTTGCGTCTGCTGCTGCAGGACCGCACCGTCGACCTGCCAGGAGAGCCTGGCAGCCAGACCGACGTGGTCCAACTGATCGAGGCCCATGCCGACGACCGCGTGACAGTGGCCGCCCCGGCCGGCGAGGTACTCCTGCAGGCTCGCCGTGCCCAAGAACTGGGTGCAGCCGTCAGTGAGGTGCTGCTCAACGTCGAACGCCACGCCGGCCCCGGCGCCCGTGCCTGGATCCTCGTGGAGGTGGAGAACGACGAGCTCTTGGTGAGCATCCGCGATGACGGGGTCGGCATGTCGCGTGAGCAGGTGGCCGATGCCGCCGCCGGGGGACGCCTGGGCATTGGTGCGTCCATCGTGGGACGGCTGGAGGACATCGGGGGCCGGGCCGTGGCACGATCACAGCCAGGACGGGGAGTGGAGTGGGAGCTGCACGTGCCGATGGATGCGCCGGAGGAGCAGTGATGGAGGCTCGACGGGTCATGCTGGTCGACGACCACCCGATGTGGATCGAGGCCCTGGGCGAGGACCTGGTTCAGGCCGGCTTCGAGATCGCGGCGGTCGCCCACGACGGGCAGGAGTGCCTGCGTCGCGCCCGCGCCGCCCGCCCCGACGTCATCGTGATGGACCTGCGCATCCCCGAACCTGACGGCGCCACCTGCATCCAGGTGCTGCTGCGCGACTTCCCCGAGACCAAGGTGCTGGTGGTCTCCGCCTCCGGCGAGCGTGAGGACGTGCTGCGCGCCGTGAAGGCGGGGGCCAAGGGCTACCTGGTGAAGTCGGCCTCCCGCGCCGAGCTCGTCGAGGGGGTCTGCCGCACCGCCCAGGGTGACGCCGTCTTCACCCCCGGCCTGGCCGGACTGGTGCTGGGCGAGTTCCGTCGGATGGCCACCATCGCCCACGACCCCGGCGCCGAGGGTCCCCAGCTCACCCCGCGCGAGACCGACGTGCTGCGTCGCGTCGCCAAGGGCATGGCCTATCGCGAGATCGCCGTGGAGCTCTTCGTCAGCCACCGCACCGTGCAGAACCACGTGCAGAACGTGCTGCGCAAGCTGCAGCTGCACAATCGTGTCGAGTTGACGCTCTACGCGCTGGAGGTCGGCCTGGCCGAGCCTGAGGACCCCCGCTGAGGCATGGCCGGCACAGGCCGACGACCTGGTGTCCTGTCGTCGCGTGGACGGGCGCCCGCCAGCGTGGACGCGCGGCTAGGCTGACTGCCATGTCTTCCCGAGTGCCTTCCCTGGACGAATTGCGCGCACTGCCCAAGGTGCAGCAGCCCACCTACCAGGACGCCGACGAACTGGCCGCGGTCACTGACCAGCTGCGCACCCTGCCCCCGCTGGTCTTCGCCGGTGAGTGCGACGAGTTGCGCGAGAAGCTCGCGGAGGTGGCCGAGGGCCGCGCCTTCCTGTTGCAGGGAGGTGACTGCGCCGAGACCTTCGACACGGTGACCGGTGACAACGTCAAGGGCAAGCTGCGCGTGCTGCTCAGCATGGCCGTCGTGATGACCTATGCCGCGCAGGTGCCGGTGGTCAAGGTGGGACGAATCGCCGGCCAGTACGCCAAGCCGCGCAGCAAGGACACCGAGACCCGCGACGGCGTCACCCTGCCCGCCTACCGTGGCGATGCGGTCAACGGCTTCGACTTCACCGAGCAGAGCCGTCGCCACGACCCCAAGCGCCTGGTGGGTGTCTACCACGCCTCGGCCGCCACGCTGAACCTGGTGCGTGCCTTCGTCAAGGGCGGTTTCGCCGACCTGCGCACCATCCACTCGTGGAATGCCGACTTCGTGCGCAATTCCAATGTGGAGAGCCGCTACGAGCAGCTGGCCAATGAGATCGAGCGTGCCCTGGCCTTCATGGTGACCACCGGCGTGAGCGACCAGACCCTGTCCGAGGTGGACTTCTACGCCAGCCACGAGGCCCTGCTGCTCGACTACGAGCACGCCATGACCCGCATCGACTCGCGCTCCCAGCTGCCCTACGACACTTCCGGGCACATGGTGTGGATCGGCGAGCGCACCCGGCAGCTGGACGGCGCTCACGTCGAGCTGCTGCGCCACGTGCAGAACCCGATCGGCATCAAGCTGGGCCCCACCAGCACGCCCGAGGATGCCATCGCCCTGGCCGATGCTCTCGATCCCGACCGCGTGCCCGGCCGCATCACCTTCATCACCCGCATGGGTGCGGCGAACGTGCGCGAGAAGCTGCCTGCGCTGGTCAAGGGCATCGAGGCCAGCGGACGCAAGGTGGTGTGGGTCTGCGACCCGATGCACGGCAACACCTTCGAGACCGACAACGGCTTCAAGACCCGCTCCTACTCCGACGTCGTGGAGGAGCTCAACGGCTTCTTCGACGTCCACCACGAGCTGGGCACCTGGCCCGGTGGCGTGCACGTCGAGTTGACCGGCGACGACGTCACCGAGTGCCTGGGCGGTGCCTTCCAGCTCGCCGAGGCCGACCTCGCCAACCGCTACCAGACCACCTGCGACCCGCGGCTCAACCGCAACCAGTCGCTGGAGCTGGCCTTCATGGTGGCCGAGCGGCTGTCCGACGGAAGGATCCGTCGCCCCAACCTGATCGACGAGTTCCGCAACCTCGACTTCTGAGGAGGATGATGATGCCCGGCATGATCGACCTGCGGTCCGACACCATCACCCGTCCGACCCAGGAGATGCGCCGGGCCATGCTGGAGGCGCCCGTCGGGGACGACGTCTACGGCGAGGACGAGACGGTCGCCGAGCTGGAGGCCAGGGTCGCCGGCCTGATGGGCCACCAGGCGGGCCTGTTCTGCGCGACCGGCTCGCTGGCGAACCTGCTGGGCATCTGGCTGCACGTGCCGCCGGGCGGTGAGGTGCTGTGCGACCAGCAGGCCCACATCGTGCGGGCCGAGATGGGGGCGCACGCCAGCCTGCACGGGATCACCACGCGCACCTGGACCAGTGCGCATGGGATCGCCGGTGCCTCGACGGTCTCGGCGGCCGTCGCCCCCCACAACGGGCCCTTCCTGGTGCGCACTACGGCGATCGAGGTGGAGAACACCCACAACTTCGGCGGCGGCACCATCCAGTCGCTGCAGACCCTGCGGGGCATCCGGCAGGTGGCCGACGAGCACGGCCTGGCGATGCACCTGGATGGGGCCAGGTTGTGGAATGCGCACGTCGCCACGGGTGAGTCGCTGCGGGAGCACGGGGCGCTCTTCGAGACCGCCAGCCTGTGCCTGAGCAAGGGGCTGGGCGCGCCGGTGGGCTCGGTGCTCACCGGATCGGCCGAGCACATCGCCCGGGCCCGGGTGCAGCGCAAGCGCCTGGGCGGTGGCTGGCGGCAGGCGGGGATGCTCGCAGCCGCCGGGCTGTACGCGCTGGACCACCACGTGGAGCGCCTTGCCCAGGACCATGCCGCCGCCCGCGGTTTCGCCGAGCAGGTGGCGCTGGCAGCGCCGGGAGCCTGCGCTCCCGAGGAGGTCGCCACCAACATCGTGGTGGTCTCCACCGGGACCCGCCCGGCCGCCGATGTCGTGGCCGCAGCGGGGGAGCGGGGCATCCGCCTCTCGGTAGTGGGTGGCCACCTGGTGCGCGCCGTCACCCACCTGGACGTGACCGGTGAGCAATGCCGCGAGGCGGGCCGGGTCCTGGGGGAAGTGCTGTCATGAGCAGCCTTTCGCTCAGGCGGTTGGTGGTGGGCGACGAGCAGGAGGTGCTCAATGCCTTCATCGGCGACGTCTCGATGGACCGCCAGGGTGGCATCGCCTCCCTGGAGCAGGCGCGCGCCTATGTGGAGCGTCTGGCCTCCGTCGACGCCCCGCACCTGGCCTGGGCCGTGGTGGACGAGGACGACCGGCTCTGTGGGCTGGTGGCGATCACCGTCGAACCCGACGAGGTGGGCTGGTTCTGGTACTGGATGGCCAAGCGCTGCCGGGGGCGGGGATGGACCAGCCGCGCCGCCGCGACGGTGGCCAGCTGGGCCCTGGACGAGGTGGGCCTGTACCGGCTCGAACTGGGCCACCGCGCCGACAACCCCGCCTCTGGAATCGTCGCGGAACGGGCCGGTTTCGTCCGGGAGGGCATCCAGCGCGAGAAGTTCCTGGTCGACGGCCAGCGGGTGGATGCGATCAGCTATTCACGCCTGCGCAGCGATCCAGGGCCCGCGCTGGAGGCGTTGCCGATGCGCTGAGGCCTACGCGGGTCTGCTCGACAGCCTTGGTATGGGGCAGCAGACTGGGGACATGAAGATCACCCAGCTTGGACACTCCGCCCTGCTCGTCGAGACCTCCGAGCAGCGCGTGCTCATCGACCCGGGAGCCTTCAGCGATGCGTGGCACGGGCTCACCGACCTGGACGCGATCCTGGTCACCCACCAGCATCCCGACCACGCCGATCCCGAGAACCTGCCCGCCTTGGTCAAGGCCAATCCGGCTGCGAAGGTGCTGGTCGAGCCCGGCGTGATCGAGGCCGTCGACCTGGCAGGCCGCGGCGAGGGCCTCTCTGCCGACAGCTCCGTCTCGCTGGGAGGCCTGAAGGTCTCCGCCGTGGGTGGGCGCCACGCCGTCATCCACCGCGACATCCCGATGATCGGCAATGTCGGCCTGGTGCTCGAGGCCGAGGGGGAGCCGACGCTCTTCCACCCCGGTGACTCACTCGAGGTCGCCCCCGCCGGCATCGACCTGCTCGCCATCCCCGCCTTCGGGCCGTGGGCGGCGATGAAGGAGACCGTCGACTTCGTGCGCGACGTCGACGCGCCCCAGGGCTTCCTGATTCACGACGGTCTGCTCAACGAGCGCGGCTGGAAGCTGCTGCACACCCAGGTCGGCAACCTCGGCCCCACCGAGATCGCCGACCACCGCGACCAGCAGCCCTTCCAGGCCTGAGGCCGCCTCGGCGCCCGGCTTCGCACCCCTCGGGTGGACGAGGGGTGCGAAGCGGCAGTCCGGTGAAGCGGCGTCAAAGGCGAGGATGCGCGAGGCTGCCCGACGAAGGGGGGCCTGCGCATCCGAGAGCAGCCACGAGCCGGAGCTGACGCGAAGCCCCCCGGGCCCAGAGTAGGGCGGGGCGAGGCGGCCTCAGATCACCCAGAGCGTGACCGTCGAGCCCTGCTTGGCCTGCTGGCCCTGGGTGGGGGAGGCCGCCTTCACCTTGTCCTCACGCAACCACTCTGGGGTGGCGTGGACCACCTTCACCTTGAAGCCCGTGCTGGTCAGGGCATCGGAGGCCTTCTTCTCCGTCAGGCCGGCGACCGTGGGCACAGCGACCATCACCGGCCCGGTCGAGACCGTCAGGGTGATGGTGCCGCCCTTCCTGCCGGTGCCGCCATTGGGGTTCTGGCTGATCACCTTGCCCTTGTCGACCTCGTCGGAGTGCTGCTCCACGGTCTTCACCAGGAAACCGGCGCCCTCCAGCTCCTTGCGGGCCCGCTCGGCCGACTTGCCGGTGAAGTCCTCGATGCTGATGGGGCGGGGACCCTTGCTGACCACGAGGTCGATCTCGGTACCGCGCTTGAGCTCAGTGCCCTTGGACTGGCTGACCGTGGCGATGATGCCCTGCGGCACCTCCTCGTTGTAGTCCTCGGTGACCTTGCCGACCGCCAGGTTGTTCTTCTCGATCGCATCACGGGCCTTGGACTCGTCCATGCCCACCACCGACGGCATCAGGTAGCGCTCGGGGCCCTTGGAGACCCAGGCCTGCACGGTGCCGTCCTTCAGCACCCGGTCGCCCGCGCGCGGCTCGGTGCGGATGACGGTGCCCTTCGGCACGGTCTCGGAGAACTCCTGGGTGGTGTCCAGCTGCAGCCCCTGCTGCTGGGCCAGGGCGACGGCCTGGGCTTGCGGGCGGCTCGCCAGGTCCGGGGTGGCCTCATAGCGTCCGCTGTTCCACCACCACCCTCCGGCCACGGCCGCCACCAGCAGCAGCGCGAGCAGCGCCAGCACCAGGGCGCGACGGCGACGATGGGTACGCCGACGGGCCCCCGCGGGAGAGGCGCCGGCTGGGCGTCCATCCGGGGTGGTGCCGGAAGCAGCCGCGGCGGGAACCCACGGCGTCGACTGCTCCCACGAACCACTGTCCTCCACGGCAAAGGCGGCCCCCGTGCGGGCGGCCTCGGCCCTGGCGTCCAGGGGCATCGACGCGTCGATGCGGGTCGGGGGATCATCCCGGCGGGGGGCCGGGGGTGTGGACGGCTGGGCGGTGTCTCGTACGGCCGGCTGCACCTGCGTCGCCGCGAGGTGGACCGTCGTGGGCGGGCCGTCCGGCACTGCCGGGCTGGCCGGCGGTGGTGCCTGGTCGATCGAGGCCCGCATCTGGCGGGTCAGGTCGGGGTCGTCGAGGATGCCGTGACCCAGGGCCTTGCGAGCCGTGCGCACCAGGCGCAGCAGTTCGCGACCGTCCGCAGGACGCTCCTCGGGGCGACGGCGTGTGCAGGCCACCACCAGCGCGTCCAGGTAGGGCGGGATGATGCGGCGCGAATCCATCGAGCGGGGATCATTGCCCGCCAGCAGCGTGGATGGGGCGGGGATGTCGTTGTGGACATGGCTGTAGGCCACCTGGATCGGCGTCTCACCGGCGTGCGGCTTCTTGCCCGTGAGCATCTCGAAAAGCACCACGCCCGCGGAGTAGACGTCACTGCGCACGTCGGCGCGCCCGGTGGTGACCAGTTCGGGCGGGAGATAGCTGACGGTGCCGATCAGCAGACCCTGCGTGGCCGTCGCGGTCTGGCTGGTGACCGCACGGGCCAGGCCGAAGTCGGCGACCTTGATCTGCCCGCGGTCGCTGATCAGCACGTTCTCGGGCTTCACATCACGGTGCACCAGGCCGGCCTCGTGGGCGCTGGCCAGGGCGCTGGCCATCGACTCCACCACCTGCAGCGCACGCAGCGGCGGCAGCGGGGCCTCGCGCGTGATCGCATGGCGCAGCGTGCAGCCCTGGACGAATTCCATGACGATGTAGGGCCGGTCGATGTCGACGCCCTGGTCGAAGACGCTCACCACGTGTGGATTGCTCAAGGTGGCGGCGCTGCGCGCCTCACGGTCGAACTTGCGCGCGAACTCCGCATCGTCGCCCAGCCCGTCGTGCATCACCTTGACGGCGACGACCCGCGTCAGGCGGCGGTCCTGCGCACGGTAGACCGTGGCCATGCCGCCACGAGCCAGCTTCGCAAGGATCTCGTAGCGACCATCCAGCACACGGCCGACCATGGGGTCGCCCAAGCTCGTTGCGGTCACACCTGCTCCAAACACGGTCGGGGAAGAGAAGGCCGTGTCAGCCCTTCGAGGAAGTCCTCACCCAGCAGTGTATGTGCACACCCGTGGAGGTGGTGGACAGCCACGCTGCGCCGAGCCCCGCCATCGGGAGGGGGATGGGCTTCGCTGGTGGGTGAAAGCGGTGACGGTGATGCACCCGAGCCCTAGTGTTGAACCGTGACTGCACTGATGGGACTGACCAGCCGCCTCAAGGTGGCAAAGCTGCACCTGATCACCGACGTGCGCCGGGAGCAGGGCGACTTTCGCGAGTTCGTCGTCGAAGCCCTGCACGGCGGGGTCGACCTGCTGCAGGTGCGTGATGCCCGCGCCAGTGAGGAGGAGCTCGCCGAGGCCCTGGCCATCGCCCAGAGCGCGGCGCTGCAGCTCAATGCCACCGTCGTGGCGGGAACCTCACTGTCCGTGGCCGAACGTTTCCGGGCCGACGTGGTGCACGTGGGTGCGGCCGGGTCGAGCGTTGACAGTGCGCGCCGTGTGCTGCCCCAGCACTCCCTGGTGGGGCGCTCGGTGCACGACTCCGCGGCACTGCGGAAGACCCGCGCCGACTACCTGATGGTCGGACCCGTCTTCGGCGAGAGTTTCGAGGGGGTGCGCTTCCCGGGTCTCGACTTGGTGCGCGACGCCGCCGCCACCCACCGGGTGGACGACCCGCGTGGCACCCCGTGGTTCGCGGTGGGCGGCATCGATGCCGGCACCATCGAGCGCGTGGTGGAGGCCGGTGCCCTGCGCGTGGCCGTCAGCTCCGCCATCACCCGCGCCGCCGATCCCCAGTCCAGCGCTGCTGCCCTGAAGAAGGTGCTGCTCGAAGCCTGGGGCCGCACGCCGGGCATGGAGGAGTATGCCCTCAAGGCCTTCGGTGGTGGGCAGGGCCTGTCCTTCGCACCCCGCCGCGTCGCCGGCTCCTGAGACGCACACTCCTCACCACCCGGGCGGGAGCGAGCCGCCGGGCCCGGTGGTGGTGAGGGGTGCAGTGGTCGCGCTGGTCAGTGGTCGCGCCGCACGCAGGCCTCGGCGAGCGCCGTGAGCGCCACCCGGCCCCCCTCGGTGACTTCGGCGCGTTCCAGCGCCGCCATCGCCTGCTCGTGGGCGGCATCGATGGTCGCCTCGACGGTTTCCTTGGCGCCAGAGGCGGTGATGATCTCGCGGCCCCGCTGCACCTGGTCAGCGCCCAGGGTGGCGTCGCCCAGCATCGCGTCCAGCTCGGCGGCCTGCCCGGCCGGCGCGTTGGCCAGTGCGTGGGCCACCAGGACGGTGCGCTTGCCCTCGCGCAGGTCATCGCCAGCGGGCTTTCCGGTGAGCTCCTCGTCGCCGAAGATGCCCAGCAGGTCGTCGCGGAACTGGAAGGCGCGCCCGATCGGCGAGGCGAAGGCCGCCAAATGCCCCTGCAACTGCTCGTCGGCGCCACCCAGAGCGGCCCCGAACTGCAGGGGACGCTGCACGGTGTACCGATTGGTCTTGTACTCCACCACCCGATTGGCCGTGGTCAGGGCCTCCGCCAGGGTGGCGGTGGCCGGGGCGGACTGGGCAATGACATCGAGGAACTGACCGCAGGTCACCTCCGTGCGCATTGCCTCCACCCACGGGCGCGCCCGGTCCAGACGGACCGGGTCCAGGCCGCTGCGGGCCAGCATCTGCTCGCTCCACACCAACAGCAGGTCGCCCAGCAGGATCGCCCCAGCCCGTCCGAAGGCCTCCGGCAGTCCACGGCCGGTGCGCTCCCGGTGCAGCTGCTCGAACTGCAGGTGGGCGGCCGGGACCCCGCGCCGGGTGTCGGAGGAGTCCATCACGTCGTCGTGCATCAGGGCGCTGACGTGCAGCACGTCGAGGCTGGCGGCCGCCGTCACCAGCGGCTCCGGGTCCTCGGGGGCACCACCCGCCGCCACCCGCCCCCAGTAACAGAAGGCCGGACGAATCCGCTTGCCACCTCCGGTGAAGACGCGCGCCAGCTCCAGCGGCAGGTCGAGCTCGACACCGATGCTCGCCAGTTCGGGCTCGCGCTCGTCGAGGAAGCCACTGATCCGGGCCTGGACGGCCGCGCGGAAGCCGGCGCCGGCGGGATCGGTGGGGTGGAAGTGCTCAACGATGGCCATGCCCCGAGCCTACTGGCCCCCGCGACGAAGTCCACGGCTGCGATCCTGTCCACGGCAGTGGCGGTGGACAGGAGGCAGCCGGTGGAAGCCCTAGTCTGGAGCCCATGTCCGCACGCTCCACCATTGCAGAACTGTTGAGCACGCAGGAGAGGCCCCTGGTCGGCTTCGAGTTCCTGCCCCCGCGCAGTGACGACGGCTGGGAGCGCGTGCACACCGCCGTCGAGCGGCTGGAGCCGCTGGCGCCCGACTTCGTCTCGGTCACCTATGGCGCCTCCGGCACCAACCGCGACCGCACCGTCGAGACCACCCGGCGCCTGGCCGAGACCAGCACGATCCCGGTGATGGGCCACCTCACCTGCGCCTCGCAGAGCCGCTCCCACCTGGAGGGCGTGATCGACGACTATGCCAGTGCCGGTGTGGACCACGTGCTCGCGATTCGCGGCGACATGCCCGGCGGGCCCACCGTGCCGTGGCAGAGGCATCCCGAGGGCCTGGCCAATGCCACCGAGCTGGTGAGGCTGGTCAAGCAGCGGGGCGAGTTCTGCGTCGGGGTGGCCGCCTTCCCCGATGTTCACCCGGAGAAGTCCGACGCCGACCTGGACGCGCGGATCCTGGTGGACAAGGCCGAGGCGGGAGCCGAGTTCGCCATCACCCAGCTCTTCTTCAACCCCGACGCCTACTTCGACCTGGTGCAGCGCGTGCGCAGCCTCGGCTGCCAGATCCCCATCATCGCGGGAATCCAGCCGATCAGCACGATCAAGCAGGTGGAGCGTTTCGAGGAGCTCAGCGGCGCGCCCGTGCCGCGACAGGTGAAGATGCGCCTGGCCGAGGTCGCCGACGATCCTGCCCGGGTGCGCCAGGTGGGCTCGCGGATCGCCACCGAGATCGCGGTCACGCTGCTGCGCGGCGGGGCCCCGGGCCTGCAGTTCTTCACCCAGAACCGCTCGCTGGCCACCCGCGAGATCTACGCGATGCTGCTGGAGCGCCGCTGGTGAGGCCCTCACCAGTCCTGGTCAGAGATGTGTGTCAGCGGTGCCACACAAGTCTGACCAGGATGGTCAGCCACTCGTCTCAGAGGACCGAGCGCCAGCGACCCGGGCGTCCGTCCACGTCGAGCGTGGTCAGGCGCTGCGTCGGACGGGTCAGGGCGACGTAGAGCACCCGCTCCGCGCCGGGGCTCTCGGCGACGATGTCGTCGGGGCTGACCACCAGCACACCGTCGTACTCCAGGCCCTTGCTCTCCAGCGGGGTCACCACGACGGTGCGCTCCAGGTTGGCCACCAGCTGCGGCTGGTCCGAGGCCTGACGACGCACCTGCTCCATCAGCGACGGCGGAACGATGACGCCGATGGTGCCGTTGACCTGCTCGGCCAGCAGCGCCACCTGCTCGCTGATCGCCTCCATCAGTTGCTCGCGGCCGGTCACCTCCAGTGCCGGCTCGTGTCCGGTGGAACGCACTGCGTGCGGCAGGTCGGCGTCGGGGAAGACGGGCGTGATCACCTTGGCGGCCAGGTCGAAGACCTCCGCAGGGGAGCGGTAGTTGGTGTCCAACCGGTAGGTGCGCTGGGCGCCGCTGCCGATCAGCTCGCGCATCACCTTGTCGGTCTCGGCGGCCACCGGCCAGGAGGACTGGGCGGGGTCACCGACCAGGGTCCAGCTGGCCTGCGGTCCGCGACGGCGCAGCATTCGCCACTGCATCGGGGTGATGTCCTGGGCCTCGTCCACCAGCACGTGGGCGAAGGTGTTGTGCGGCTCGTCCTCGTCCAGGTCGCGGTCGTCGCGCAGCAGGTCGGCGGTGGTGACCAGCTCGGAGACATCCTCGCCGCCCTCGACGAACAGGCTGGTCTCCTCCTGCTCGTGGCGCGGGATCGGTCCGACGATCGCCACCAGCTCGTCGAGCAGGGCCACGTCGGCCACCGACCAGGACTGGTGGCGGTGGTCGTCGACGTCGTCGAGGTGGGCATAGGACTCGGCCAGCAGCTCGCACTCCTGCTCGCTGAGCAGGTCACCGGCGATCCGGTGCAGGGCGGCGGCATCGGCGCAGCGGCGCAGCACGCGGGGCGCGGAGAGCATCGGCCACCAGGCATTCATGGCCATCTGGAAGGAGGCCTGGCTGGTGACCAGGTCCTCGAACTGGTCACGGTCCAGCTCGTGTTCCGCGGCCACCTCCTGCGGGAAGCGGCTCCACAGCGAGTTCACCACGGCCTGTTCGGCCACCTCACGGGCGCGGTTGTTGCGGTGGTGCGCCAGCAGGTCGATGCGCATCCGCCGCAGCTTGTCGGCAGTGAGGGTGAGCACCTCGCCCTTGACGCTGACCCGCACCCGCAGGGCCTCCTCGAACTCCACCAGCGGGGCGCTGACCAGGCGTTGCAGCACCGGCAGCATCCGCAGCGAGCCCTTGAGGGTGGCCGCGGCGGCGGCATCGACCCGCTCCACTCCCAGGCGCAGCACGTCGCTGGGCACCTGCCCGATCGACTTCAGCGTCACCGAGTCCTCTCCCAGGCTGGGCAGCACCCGCTCGATGTAGTTCATGAAGACGGGGGAGGGGCCCACCACCAGCACGCCGCCCTTCTCGAGGCGCTTGCGATTGGTGTAGAGCAGGTAGGCGGCGCGGTGCAGGGCAACCACGGTCTTGCCCGTACCCGGGCCACCGGCGATGATCGTCACACCTTGGTAGGGGGCGCGGATCGCTTCGTCCTGCTGGGCCTGGATGGTGGCGACGATGTCCTTCATCTGGTGCCCGCGGGCGCGGCTGAGGGCTGCCATCAGGGCCCCCTCGCCGATGATCGGCAGCTCGGTGGGAACCGAGTCGTCGAGCAGGTCGTCCTCGATGCCGATGACCACCTCGTTGCGGCAGCGCAGCACCCGACGGCGGATCACGTCCATCGGGGTGTTGGCGGTGGCGCGGTAGAAGGGCTCGGCGGCGGGGGCGCGCCAGTCGATCACCAGTGGCTCGTAGTCGTCGTCGCGCACCCCGATGCGTCCGATGTAGCGTGGCTCGTCGTCGACGGACAGGTCGAGCCGGCCGAAGACCAGTCCCTCGTGCTCGGCATCGAGCACCGCCAGCCGCTTGGCGGCCTGGAAGGCGAAGGCGTCGCGCTCGAACAGGGCGGTGCCGTCCTCCTCACGCATCCAGTTGCCGCGGTCGGTGACGAACTTGCTGCGCCCCTCCGCCTCCACCTGCTTGGCCGAGGCGGTGGCCACCTCGAGCTGGGCATTGACCCGGTCGACGTGGCGCTGTTCGACGGCGATCTCGCGTTCCAGCAGTGCCTGCTGGTCGAGATCTCCGGAGTGGGGCTGCGGTGCGTGCTCGCTCAAGTGGATTCCTCCGTTGAATGACTTGCCCACCAACTTTACGCCAGTGTGGGCCTGGTCGGGAGCAGGTGCCCGGCGCTGGCCCCCGGGAGTCTTCAGCGGATCCTCGGCCGGGCCTGGCGGGCCAGCTTTGGCGGGGTGCGGTTGGAGGGTCGCACGTCCTGTCCGGTGAGATGCTCGTGCACCTCGTAGCTGGCCAGGGCGGCGGTGAGCAGTTCGGCCCAGGGCTGGTGGCCGGCGTGGCTGGCCGCCGAGGCGCGCCACAGGGGAGGCCCGTCGCCGGCCGCTGCCTGCACCAGGGGGCGGGCGGCCCAGCCCTTGAAGTTGGTGGCCGACAGCCCCCAGCAGATGTCGGGGCGTGGCTCGTTGTGATTGTGGACGGTGACGGCGAGTCGGCCGTCGGGCAGCGGTCGGTACCAGCTCACCACGGGGGCGCCGGCGCTGTGGTCGACCAGTTCGACGATGCCGGGCGGGGCGGACGGGTTCTGGCGCTGGTGCTCGACGAGCCACCCAGGGGTCTCGTCGAGGAGCTGGTGGCGCACGGTGGGGGCCAGTGCGGGGCGGCCGATGCGTCGCCCCGCGAAGCCGGTGGGCTGTGCGGGCAGTGCCTCCACCCGGGCGTCGGCCTCCAGACGGGGGGCGGTGCTGATGCGCGACAGGTCGGGCAGCCCCGAGCCCAACAGGGGGGTTGGCGAGCCGGTGCGCTCCACCCCGCGCAGGTCGAGGCGCCGCCCGAGCAGGTCCACCATGGTCGAGGCCCGCAGCGGACGCGCCTGGGCATCGGCCACCTGCCAGCTGCCGAAGCGCCGGTGCACGGCGAGTGTCACCGCCAGCAGGGCCGGGTTACGGCCGGGGGCGGCCCCTGACAGGGCGCCCTGGCTGCGGACGATGCGGGCCAGGTGGGGTGCGCCGCTGCGCTCGGAGAGGTCGTCGAGGCTGGTCTGGGCCATCAGTGCGGCTCGCCGTTGCCGGTCCAGCCGCTCGGGACGGAAGGGTTCCTCCAGGCCCATCGGGCGCAGCGCCATCCACAGCTCGTCGAGCTCGTCGAGCAGGCCGGTCCAGCGCTGTGCGGCCGCGGCACCGAAGGCCTGCTCGACGGCGGCGTGCTGGGCGCCGCGCTCGCTGGGGAGTGCGAAGAGCCGTCCGTCGGCGAAGCGGTGCAGCTGGGGCGGAGCCTCGACCATCTGCAGCCCGCGACGCTCCAGCTCGGGGGGCAGGGGGCGGCCCGTCTTGGTGAACAGGTCGCGCCAGGTGGCCGGAAGTCGGAAGGTCTGGGGCAGCTGGTCCACCTCGACCCCCAGGTGCAGGCCGGCGGCCCAGTGGCCCGCGTCGGGCAGTCCGTCGGCGTCGAGCACCACGTGGTGGCCGAGCCGCGCCAGGCGTGCCGCGCAGGCCATCCCGGCCAGGCTGGCGCCCCGGACCAGGACGGTGGCGGGCTCGCGGGCGGTGTTCACCACTCCCATGACAACAGGTGGGATCCGGGGGCGGCATCCGGGATGACGCACTGGGCGCCGTGCGGGGTGTGCATGATGCCTTGGTCGATCATTCGGGGCAGGCCGGTCTTGGGGTCGATGTGGGTGCGCTGCACCTGCTCCGGGCGGCCGCTGGGGAAGCGGACCTCGATGGCGAACAGGGGGGTGCGGCCCATCAGGGCCCGCCCCATCTCGGTGGGCGGCTGGGTGCCGTGGACCTCGGTGCGGTGCTCGGTGAGCACCATCTCACCGCGGTGCAGCGGCCGGGGCAGGGCCAGCTCGATGACGCTGAGCTGTTGGTTGGGCAGGGAACGGATGCTGCGCACCTCCAGCGCCGTCACCCCGACCACGCCGGGGCTTTCGCCGGGGGCGTGCTGGACGATGGTGGTCCATCCGTCGAGTCCCTCCACCTCGGCTCGGGAGACCATCCGGGTGGTGCAGTGGGAGACGGGGGAGGTGGCGTCGACCACCGACAGGTCGTGCACGTGCAGGCGCTGCCAGTTGGCCGCCTGCTGCCGGGTGATGCGCTCCAGCTCCTCGGGCAGGTCCGCCTTGGGCAGCAGGTCGCTGATCTGGTCCCACTCCTGGTTGGTCTCGAGGGGCTGAACCAGCCAGCCGGTCTCCACCTGCAGGATCTGTTCCAGGTTGCGCACCACGTCGAGGGAGCCTCCGCGGGTGGGGCGGGAGCGGCCGCTGGCCCAGTAGCTCAGGGTGGCCGTCGAGACCTTGAGGCCGACGGCCACAAGGCGGGCCTGGAGCCGGTGCAGTGAGAGCCCACGCTCGCTGATCGCCTGTCCGAGGCGTTGTGCGAAGACATCGGGGCCCGAGGAGAGGTCCTTGTGGGACGGGGCCGGGGATTGTGTCTCAGTCATTGCCCTCCATCGTCCCATAGCTGGATGGTCCGTGATGGACCTCGGTATGACACTTCAGTGGTCCCAGCCCAGTCCGTAGAGACCAGCCGGCACATTGCGGAGGGCCTTCTGGACGTGGTTGCCGTTGGGGAGTTCCTCGATGATGTCGTCCTCCTCCGGGGCTTCGATCGAGACGGCCTGGAAGAACCGCGCCGCGGTGGACTGTGCCCCTTCCAGGTGGGCGTCCATGACCAGGAAGCGCGCCCCGCTGGCCATGACCCGGTGGTGCTCCCGGATGGGATGGCCAGCGCTGCTCCAGTGGATGGAGTACTCGAAGCCCACCAGGTCGCCCTGGGCCAGCCGTCGGGGGAGCAGAGCCTCGGCCACCACCTGTCGGCCGCCCTTCAGACGCACCTGTTCGCCGATCCGGCACCCGATGCCCGCCTCCGGTATCGGACTGTGGTGGTCCTCGCCAATGTCCAGCACGATCGGGAAGCGGTTCCAGCCGTCCTCGCCGGCGCGCGCCAGCTGGCGGATGCGCTCGGTCATGTGCAGCCGGTCCTCGCTGACGAAGTAGGTGGCCTGGAGGGTCTGGTTGGTGGAATGGCGGTTCAGGTCCAGCCCCAGGGAGTCCAGGGCCTCCATCATGTCGGGGCCGCCGTCCACTGCGGCCTGGGGGTCCAACGGCTCATCTGGTCGCCCGGCAGCGAGCGGACCAAGTGCCCGGTGGGGACGCCGAGGATCCTTTCCAGGTGCTCGATGGCCTTGAGCGAGCGGGCACGGGTGGGCAGCGAGCGCCCGGTCTGCCAGTAGCTGAGGGTGGCGATCGAGGTCGGCGTGCCCAGCTGGGACAGCCGGGTGCTCAACCGGTCCAGCTCCCCGACGGCTTGGGAGAGCACCTCGGCGAAGGTGAATTCGGTCGACCGGAGGGTCATGGCATCTCCCAGCGCAGGTGGTGGGTGCCGGCCGCGGCATTGGCGAGGGCCAGCTGGAAGAAGTCGGTCCCCTCCATGGGCTGGCCGGGGGCTCGGTCGAGGTCGGGGTCGAGGGCGCCGAGTTGGTAGCGCAGGTAGTCGGCGTGGCGGGGCAGGGTGTCGGCGAAGAGCAGTTCGAGCACCAGGAAGCTGACAGGCCGCAGCATTGCATGGGCGAAGGTGTGGACCTGGGTCTCGGCCACGGGCCAGGTCGTGGTGTGTTCCAACATGGCCATCTCGCCCAGCTGCAGGGGTTGCTCCAGCTCCAGTTCGATCAGGGTCAGCCCGAGATCGACGGAGGAGACTTGCTCGCCGATGCGGCAGCCGACGGGATCGGTCATCTCCGGCGGGGCCTGGTCCTCGTCGGCCTGCCGCACCAGGGGTATGCGGCGCAGCTGGTCCTCGTCGGCCTGGATGAGCTGGATGACGGTCTCGCGCTGCTCGTGCTGCTGGAGCGAGAAATGGGTCCGGTGGTGCACGGTCTGGGTGGTGAAGTCCTGCTGTGGGGGGAAGTCCAGTTCGGCCAGCAGGCGCGCCATGCGGTCGTCACCGTGCAGCTGGCCCAGGGCGGCGGCCAGGTGGCCGGCCGGCAGGCGCAGCAGCTGCTCCAGGACGGCCAGGGCCTTCAGCGACCCTACTCGGGTGGGGATCGAGCGGCCGGTCTGCCAGTAGCTCAGGGTGGCGATGGAGACGGGGGTGCCGGCCGCCTTCAGTTCCTGGCTCAACCGGTCCAGGGTGACGTGGCGACTGGAGACGGCTTCGGCCAGGACATC
Organism: Luteococcus sp.; assembly: GCF_043424415.1. Taxonomy (NCBI): domain Bacteria; kingdom Bacillati; phylum Actinomycetota; class Actinomycetes; order Propionibacteriales; family Propionibacteriaceae; genus Luteococcus; species Luteococcus sp. The sequence goes on from NZ_JBHWOO010000096.1 coordinate 27,540, forward strand.
GGCGAAGGACTGGTTCCCATTCCTCTCGGCGCGGGTGATCCTTTGCTGTGGCAGGGATCCATCATCCCCCACGAATGCTCCGGAGGACATCACGGTGCCCGCGATGGTGGCGGTGCTGTTCTTTTGTCCGAGCCCATGTCTATAGTTGTCCTTGCTCGAACGGGTGTTCGATTGGCTGTCGTGGTTCCACTGCAGGGAGCCCGACCCTCTCGTACGGCCGCGGCCTGACGAGGCCCGGCCTCCTTCGAGCAAGGGATGCCCGGTGGGGTCGGCCTCGACCCCCGGCGCTGCCGGGCATCCCTGCCCGGGTCGGCACGTGTTCCCAGGACTCGTGATGGGGGGAGTCACCACGAGGAACCGGCCAGGGGAGGACCATGATGCGCAGGTGTGATGATGTCGTCGAGGTGCGGATGGGACGCATCACGCCCCCGCAGGGGGCCGTGCCGCAGGAGGCGGGCCAGGACCAGGAGGGTCCCAGCCTCTTCCTGTGGCGCAACCGGCTGTGGCGGGTGCTGTGCGTCCACCAGCGCTGGATCGAGGCGGGGGACTGGTGGCGCCCGGAAACCTGCGAGGGTGCCGACCCGCTGGGTGAGCGCGAGGTCTGGCGACTGGAGGCCGCCGACGGGCGGCTGGCCCGCCGCGGCGTCTACGAGCTGGTCCACCACGGTGGCGAGCAGTGGCGGATGCGGGCGGTGCTGGACTGATGGACCCCTTCGTGCACCTGCGCGTGGCCTCGGGCCATTCGCTGCAGTACGGCGCCAGTCATCCGGATGAACTGGTGGCCGCCGCTGCCGCCCAGGACATGGACACCCTGGCGCTGACCGACCGCGACGGACTCTACGGCGCGGTGCGCTTCGCCGACGCCTGCCAGCGTTCCGGGATCGCCCCCGTGGTGGGCGTCGACCTGGCCGTACCCCACCAACACCCTGCCCCGTCCGGACCCGCGGGGCGGCGCACCGCAGCCAAGGGTGGACAGCTGCGCGACCCCCGGCACCCGCGGGTGGTGACGATGGCCACCAGCCGCCAGGGCTGGGCCGAGATGTGCCGGCTGGTCACCCAGGCCCACCTGTCCGGTGAGCGCGGCAGGCCCGTCGCCAGCCGGGAGTTGCTGGCACGGCACGCCTCCTCGGGGCACCTGCTGGTGCTGCTGGGCGCCGACTCCCCCTATGGCGAGCACGTCCTGGCGGGTCGCCATGACCAGGCACGCGAGGAGTTGCGGCAGTGGCTGCAGGCGGTCGATCCCGGGCAGCTGGTGGTGGCCGCCACCCACCACCAGAGCGCCGAGGGGGCCAGCGGCAGCGCCCGGCATGCCGCCGCCATGGTCGCGATCGCCGACGAGCACCGGGTGGCTGCCGTGCTCACCAACCAGGTGCGGATGACCCACCGCCACCAGGCCGCCACCGTCGACGTCCTGGACGCCGCCCGGCGCCGCGTGCCCCTCGACCGGCGCAATGTGGACCGCAGCAATGCCGAGGCCCACCTCAAGCCCGGCAAGCAGATGCTGGCCCTGGCCGAGCAGGTGGCGGTGCTGGCCGGCCGCGGCCGCCACGGCGCCGCCGAGATGCTGGCCCAGACCCGCACCACCGCCCTGCGCTCCCGGCTCGACCCCCGGGCCGACATCGGGCTGGGCGAGCTGCACCTGCCCGAGTTCGAGCTGCTGGGCACCACCAGCGCCGGGGCGATGACGGAGCTGCGCGCCCGCTGCGAGGCAGGCATCGGCTCCCGCTACGTCCGGCCCACCGCCGAGCTCCAGGAGCGGCTCGGCCAGGAGCTGTCCGTGATCGGCCAGATGGGCTATGCCTCCTACTTCCTCACCGTCGCCGAGGTGGTGCGGATGGTGCGCGCGATGGGCATCCGGTGTGCCGCGCGCGGTTCGGGGGCCGGCAGCCTGGTCAACCACCTGCTCGGGATCTCGGGCGTGGACCCGATGGCCCACGGGCTGCTGATGGAGCGTTTCCTGTCCCCGCTGCGCCACAGCCTGCCCGACATCGACCTCGACGTGGAGAGTGCCCGGCGTACCGAGATCTACGAGAAGGTGCTGGAGGTCTTCGGGGGACGGCGGGTGGCCTGCGTCGCGATGATGGAGACCTACCGAGTGCGCCATGCCGTGCGCGATGTCGGCGCCGCCCTGGGCCTGCCGCCGTCCGAGACCGACCAGATTGCCAAGGCCTTTCCCCACGTGCGCGCGCGTGATGCCCGCAAGGCCTTGGAGGAACTGCCCGAGCTGCGCCACCTGGGGCTCGGCGAGACCCGGTACCAGCGCTTCTTCGAGCTGGTGGAGTCCCTCGACGGCCTGCCGCGCCATGTGGCGCTGCACCCGTGCGGGATCGTGCTGAGTGATGCCACCCTGGCCGACCGCAGCCCGCTGGAGGCCAGCCACGGGGGCTTCCCGATGAGCCAGTTCGACAAGCAGGACGTCGAGGAGCTGGGCCTGCTCAAGCTCGACGTGCTGGGCATCAGGATGCAGTCGGCGATGGCCCATGCCGTCGACGAGTTGGAGCGCACCGGCCAGCCCCGCCCCGAGCTGGACGCCCTGGCGCCCTTCGACGACCCCGAGGTCTACGACATGATCGCCCACGCCCAGACACTGGGCTGTTTCCAGATCGAGTCGCCGGGCCAGCGCGAGCTGGTCGGCAAGTTCGGCCCCAGCAACTTCGGCGACATCATCATCGACATCTCGCTCTTCCGTCCCGGGCCGGTGAAGTCGAACATGGTGGTGCCCTTCCTCGAGGCGCGCCAGGGCTGGGCGCCAGCCCGCTATCCGCACCCCGACCTGGAGCCGGTGCTGGCCGAGACCGGTGGGGTGGTGGTCTTCCACGAGCAGGTGATCTGCATCATCGCGGTCTTCACCGGCTGCACCCTGGCCCAGGCCGACGAGGCCCGGCGTGCCCTGGGCAGCACCGCCGGTCAGCTCGACGTCAAGGACTGGTTCTTTCCCGCGGCGCTGGCGCGGGGCTACCAGCGATCGGTGGTCGACGAGCTCTGGCAGGTGCTGGAGGCCTTCGCCAGTTTTGGCTTCTGCAAGGCCCACGCCGCCGCCTTCGCGCTGCCCACCTACCAGTCGGCCTGGCTCAAGCGGCACCACCCTGCCCATTTCCTGGCCGGGGTGCTCACCCATGACCCGGGCATGTACCCCAAGCGGCTGGTGCTGGAGGAGGCCCGGCGCTGCGGCATCACCGTGCTGGGAGTCGACATCAACCACAGCCACAGCACACACCGCGCCGAGCACGTGCAGGTGGAGGCTGGTTTCGTGCCCCCTCCGGGTCTCCCCGACGGCTCGGGCTGGGCGATCCGGCTGGCCCTGGGCGAGGTTGCCGGCAGCAATGAGCTGGACATTGCGCGGATCGTCGCCGGCCAGCCCTATGCCAGCCTCACCGACTTCTGGCAGCGCGCCGCAGTCGACCACCAGCTGGTGCACAACCTGGTGCTGGCCGGGGCCTTCGACGAGCTCTACGGCATCGGTCGCGGTCCCAGCCTGCTGCGCCACGGGCACCTGACCCGGCGCGACCTGCTGCTGGCCCTGGCCGACCTGCGCCGCCAGCAGCGTGTCGACCAGCGCGCCGGCAGCCGGGCGCGCGGGCTGCAAGCCTCCCGTCCCGTGGTGCTGGGCGACGACCCGCGCGAGACAC